>JAKJFL010000377.1:0-4017 GCA_022704935.1 Candidatus Rifleibacteriota bacterium | reverse complement strand
CGGGACGGACCCTGCCCCGTCTTCGTTCTTACTTCAGCGTTCAACGTTAACCCTGCCATAGAACCTCCTGTAAAAAGTTGAATTGAGGATTGCTCAGTATACCACCAACGAAGGGTTTGGTCAATCACGCGATCCTTTCAGGGGCGCTCGACTCGCATGCCGACGATATTCGCGCCCATTTTCGGCAGGGGAGTTTGCCGTTCTTTGTTCCTGCATGACAAAAGCCAGCTTCGCGTTCCCGTTCGTGGTGTGCCGGTCGAAACATGAGAGGCCGTCTCCCCTTGGCAAACGCAGGGCGAACGGATGGTTTCCATTCGGCCTGTCGATCATATCCTGCCTGTGAATTCGGGGATCCTATGGTATAAAGTGGATAAGATGGCAGAGAGAACGGAAAAAGGAAATCTGAAATTCCCCGGCTTCAGATGGGCGACCTTCTCGCTTGTGTTTTTCGGCATTCCGCTGTTTCTCGTGTGGCTTGCCTTCGCCAACCTCTGGCGCGAGGCCGAGGAGAAAGACCAGCGACAACTCGAGGAACGGCTCGAGCGCGTGACGTCGAATTTCGACCAGTTCCGTTCTACGGATGTCTTCTTGGAACGCCTCTTCGACATTCTGACGGCCCGGGTGTTCAGAAGCGGCCGCGATCCGGCACGATCCTTCGCGATATACAGGCGGCATCTGCATCGCCGGTTTCCGGGACTGTTCACGTTCACGTTCATCGACGGAAGGGGCGAGCCGCGTCCCGAGCTGTGCGACAGGCCGCCGCCCCTCGCCGTTCTGCGCAGGTTCGCTTCCGCCGTGAAAGCCCACACCATCACCGAAGATGCGCGGCCGCTGAAAGACCAGTGGCGGCTCTTCCAGGGTTTCCTCGGAGCCATGCTCAAGCCCGGTCAGCTGGATTACGATTCGCTGATCGTCGCGGCGCATACCGACCAACGCCACTTCGTCATCGTCTCGCGTTGGCATGCCGGAGGGATGCTGATCGCTCACGTCAACCAGCTTCCGACCTGGGGATCCATCGCCGTGCAGGATCGGGCGACCTTTCTCGATCGGCATTCGCGGGCAGTCAAGGCATACGTCGTCGATGAAATGAGCGACTGGCGCAAGCGCGACGCTCTTTCAGGCACGGATATCGCCACACTGGAATGGCTGCTGGCCGAGTTCCGGGTCACCCCACGCACGCAACTCCGGAAGGGCGGGTTGTTGTGGGGGCATGCCGTCATCGGTCCGTCCGTCCGGCTCTTCGTCAGCATTCCGGAGGGCGGGGCGCACGAGCGCACGATGGAAAAAAGGCTCCTGTCTTTTTTGCTCGTGGCCGTCTTCCTCGGCCTCTCCGTTCCGACCTGGATGGTCATGAGCGGGAAATGGCTTCCGTATATATCGATACGCCAGAAGCTGGTCGGCCTGTTCCTCTACATGGTCGGACTGCCTCTTGCATTCATGAGCCTCGTCGCCACCGATTACCTCGGTGAAAAGCGGATCGTTCTCGAAAAGCAGGTGCATGACGAGATGGAAAAGTCCCTCCGGCTGTTCGACCGCAGGATGCCGGTGAGCATCGGAGAGCTGGATCGTCTGATCAAGCAGGTGCTCGGACAGCCCCTTCCGGCGGGCGTTCCATTCGAACGGACGATCGCCGAGCGTATGGCCGCGTTCAGGGCGGCGACCGGACTGTATGTCGGTTTCGCCGTGAACGAGAGCGGCGAAATCGCATACACGGACGGAAAGTTTGATTACGAAAGAGAGCGGAACGGCAAGCTGCTCAAGCCGATCTACATGAACCTTTTCCGTCAGTACAACCGCGGATCCGAGGTCGATGACGTCAGGGACTCCCAGCTCTTCAGAATCGGATCGGCCGGGGGAATCGATGTCGAGGCGCTGTATGCTGACATCATCTCCTCGCTCGGGCGGACCACCCAGTTCAATTTCACCGGCCGACGAACGATACAGACCATTCTTCCGCTCTACGACACCGCCGGGAAAGTCCGCTTCATGATGTCGGCTGGCTGGGGTCGCAACAAGATCGAAAATTTATATTTGTACAAGTATTTGATTCAGACGTTCAGGAAACTCGACGATACGCGCTGGCTTGCCGTCGACAGGCAGGATCCCGAGATCATGTTTCCCCGCGGCTTCAAGGTGCCGCCCGAGGTCAAAGCCTTCGGAGCGCGACTCCGCGGCCGGGCGCAGCCCCTGCGTGACAGTTTCCAGATCACGGAGAACAGGTATTTGCTGACCGGCGTGCCCGGCCAGGAGCTTTCGAACTTCGACCTGATCGCGATAACCTCCGACCGATTCATCCGGACCGAGATCGGTCGGTTGCAGTGGGCAGTGGGCATCGTCAGCCTTGCCATCCTGCTGACGGGGGCCACCGTCGGCACGCTTCTGGCCCGCAAATTCCTCGAGCCGATCGGCAACCTCGCCGAAGGCGTGACGTCGCTGCGCCGGCGTCAGTTCGAGAAGCGGCTTCCGATTCTCGACCGGGACGAACTGGGCGACCTTTCCCAGACGTTCAACGAGATGATGGAGGGAATGGCCGATCTCGAGGTCGCGCGCATCGTCCAGGAAAGCCTGTTTCCGAATAAGTCGCTTTCCCTGTCGCCGTTCGGGGTCTCCGGCTCCTGTGTGCCGGCGACGCAGGCTGGCGGCGATTATTACGATTTCTTCCCGATGCCCGACGGCCGGATGATGATCCTGGTCGGCGACGTCTCGGGCCACGGCGTCGGCGCGGCGATGGTCATGGCGATGGCCAAGGCTCTCGTGGCCCACATGGGGACCCAGTCGGCCGATCCCGCGGTCATCCTGTCCAGCCTCAATACGACGTTGCTGAAGGTGCTGGAACGCCGGCGGATCATGTCGTGCTTCATGGGCTTTCTCGACGGGAAGAACAGGTGCATGACCTTCTCTAACGCGGGTCACAACGATCCGTTCGTGGTGCGGGGAAGCACCGTCATCCAGGTGCAGGGGGAACGGGCGTTTCCGCTCGGCGCTTCGAAACGCAACCGCCTCGTGCCGAGCGAGTTCGCGTTCGAGGTCGGCGACCGCCTCGTGCTGTATACGGACGGCCTGATCGAAGCCCTGGCGATCGATGGAGAGCCGGTCAACTACGATCGTTTCATCGACGCCCTTCCCGGGATGATGCGTGACGACGCCGAATCGACCGAACGCGCCATCCGGGAATGGCATGCGCAGATCGTCAAGCCCGGGCCGCAGGCCGATGACATCACCATCGTCATCGTGACGATCGACGAGCTCGTCCGCTCATGACCCTGCCGAACGCAGAACTCGAGGCAGCCGTCACCCTGAGCCGCATGTCCGGGGTGGGCGCGCGCGGCTTCATCGATCTGATCCGGAAACACGGGCTGCCCTCGGCGGCGCTCGCGGCCTGGATCGCGACGGAAGCCTCTCGACCCATCCGCAGGGCAGGGGAGAAGCCAAAACACCCTGGCCCCGTCGAAGGCTGGGCGGAACGCGCCCGCCTTGCCGGAGCCGCAGCCGCCTGGGCGGGTGGCCCAGGGTATCCGGCTCGCCTTCTCGATCTCACCGAACCGCCCCCGATCGTGTTCATGCGCGGCGCCTGGCTGGAACCGCCCGCGGCCCGCCGCCTCTGTGTGGTCGGCGCGAGACGGGCATCACCGGAGACTCTTGTCCGTCTGCGCCGGCTGATCGGAGACATCGCCGCAAACGAACGGGCGAAAGGGCCGAGTTGGGAAATCGTCAGCGGCGCCGCCGTCGGCATCGATGCGGCTGCCCACCGCGCGGCGCTCGAAAACGGCATGCGCACCTCCGCCGTGCTCGCCAACGGCATCGATATATCCTACCCGGCCTGCAACGAGGCTCTCATCGAAGAGATAGCCGGAAGCGGCGGCCTGCTGACCGAACTCCTCCCCGGCGCCCCGCCGCGGCGAAGCTTCTTCCCGACCCGCAACCGGCTCCTCGCCGCTCTCGCCGACGCCGTCCTCGTCGTCCAGGCCGGCGAAACCAGCGGCTCGCTCATCACCGCCGGATGGGCCGTTAAACTCC
>JAKJFL010000376.1:0-4022 GCA_022704935.1 Candidatus Rifleibacteriota bacterium | reverse complement strand
TCGAGCAGACAGGCCGCGCAGCGTTCGTCGCCTGCGAGCTGGAAGCGTGCGTTCACGTGCAGGGGAGTGTCGCCGGAAGCATTTCGCAGTCCCACGTTTGCTCCATGGCCGATCAGCAGCAGGACTCCCTCCCGCTCGACTTCCTGCCGGGCGACCGCATGGAGAGCCGAATTCCCCTCGGAGTTCACGGAAGCCGCATCGGCCCCGTGTTCGAGCAACAGGGCGATCCCGTCCCGGCACGGCTTGGCGGCGCAGTATCTGAGCAAGGCCGTGTTTCCGACGCTGTCACGGTCGTTGGGACGAGCCCCGTGTCCAAGCATGAGTCGCAGGTCGTCCAGACCGGCATATCCGACCTTTTCGAGCCAGACCGTCGAGACCGCCCCATCGGTGTATCGGACCGGTTCGTTGATATCAACGCCCCTATCCAGAAAGAACTTCATAATTGTATAGTCATATATATGCGTAGCCTTTTTCAACGCCGTGAATCCCAACCGGTCGCGGGCATTGATGTCGGCACCATGCTCGACCAACTCCCTGATCCGCCCGATATCGGGTTTTTCCGTTATACCGGAACACGCGTCGAGGAAACACTCGTCGATCTCAGCCGCCGTCATGTGCGCAAAATCGATCGGCTTCCCGTATTCGAGCACGAACCGCTCCAGCTCATCCCGTGCCTGTTGCAGGCTGTTCCGAACCTCTTCCGTGACGACCTCGTCCAGGGAGGCCATCCGTGAAAACACGCTCGGAATATCAGCCAGCCTGGCAGGAATGCCGTTTGCCTCGAGAATCCGGTTGTATGCCTCATATCTGACGAAATAATCCGGGTCGAGAAGCAGTTCGAAATCTTCCCGACGTCCCTTGATCCTCATTCGCTCCTCCCACGACTTTCCGCCGGCATCTTCCTGAAGGATTCATACTCTCTCCCCTCACCATTCCGCAAATGTCACCTTTTCGTTCTCCCTGCGCCCGGCACGGAAAAATGGAAAGAAGCACCTTTTGATTTCTGCATGGCAAAAGCCATTTTCGCGTTCCCGTTCGTGCTGAGCCTGCCGAAGCTCGCAAGTCTCTCGCCGTTCGACAGGGCGAGGCAGAGGATCACGAACGGAAGGCTGATCCCGGTGTTCACGACCGCGGAAACGGGAAGCCTGTGTCCGTCGAGATTGGGATGGAATGCCGAGCTCAACATGTCTTCTGCCGGTGCTTCTTGGTTCGGATTCACATGATTAATCATATCAGAGGCTTGCAGGTGATGCTCCGGAAACGCGAACCTCATGTCGATGGCTAGCAGCCAATGCGGATTGCCTGAGCACCTTGACGTACTCCCGGCCAGTCCTGATACTTGAAGTATGACACTGGGTCCCGGCGATCCGCGTGGCAGGGGAGGAATGATATGGTTTCAAATACGAATTTCCGGAGGGTAGCGATGACGCTCGGTGCGGCCATCGGCGTGCTCGCGGCGGGCATCGTGCATGCGGGGCCGTTCTCCGGCCAGCACGTCACCGTCGACCAGGAATCCCAATCGATGGAAGGAACCGAAACATCGAAAGCGGCGATCGTCACAACCGCGCCAGTAGATTCGGACTCCGCCGTCCCGGCAGCCTCTTCCGTCAGGGAATATTCCGTCAAAAGCGGCGACTACCTGAGCGGCATCGCCCGACGCCTCCTCGGTGATCCGGCGCGGTATCAGGAGATCATCCGCCTGAATGTGGATCGCTACCCATCGCTCGCCAAGAATCCAAACCTGATTCTGGTCGGCTGGAAGCTCCGCCTGCCTGGCACCGTCGACACGTCAGAACCGTCCTCGCCCCTCGTCCAACCGTCCGACTCGGTCGCCAGGGCGCCGGCGCCGGTGAGCCCCCCGGTCACCGGCGATCAGACATCCGGCGCTTTGCCATCCTCTCCAGCAGCGGCTCCTGCGGCTTCGACAGCCCCCGTTCCGCATCCTGAAGCCAACGGAACACCGCTGATCGGGCCCGGCCAGCGCGTCCTGCATATCGGCGATTCGCACACGGTCGGCATCTACGGTTCGACGATCGATGCGGCGATGCGCGAAACCGGCGCCCAGATTCGCACCTACGGCGTGGCGGGCAGTTCCCCGTCGTGGTGGTATCAGGGAACGGTAACGAAATGCGGCTATTACGGCCGCGACGAGAAGGGAACGGTCGATCGACCGGCCGACTGGCGCACCCCACGCGCAACGCCGTCCCTTCCCGATCTGATCAGGGAATACAAGCCGACCGTCCTGGTCGTTTCGCTTGGGGCAAACCTGTTCGGCGCCTCGGAAGCCACGGTGAAGCGCGAAACCCAGCGCATCATCGACACGGCGAAGGAAGCCGGCTGCACCCTCGTCTGGGTCGGCCCCCCGCGCGCCCGCGAGGACATCAAATCGATCGCGGCCCAGGACCGCCTCTGAGAAACGATCAAGGCCACGGTCGGCACTCAGGGCACGTTCGTCGATTCCCGCCCGTTCACGAAATACCCGTCCGGCGGCGGCGACGGTCTCCATTACTGGGGAACGGAAGGCACGAAAACCGCGAAGGCATGGGCCGGAAGCGTTCTCGAAACGATCCAGACCTCGGGGAAAAAATAACTTCCCCATCCCGCCCGAACAGCAGACGGCCCCGGGTTCTACAACCGGGGCCGTTTGTATATTTATCTATTTATTTCCTGTCACTCCACTTCCTCATACACGATGACGGTCTGGCCGGAACCATCCTTTTTCTCCTTCGATGGAACGTCATGAAGGCCCGCTGTTTTCACGCGCAGTGAAAAGGTTTCCTTGCCGGAAAAGCGGCTTTTGCGCGTGCACAGTATGGCCCGATCGTCGTTCGGCAACCGGATCTCATACGCATCTCCGACATCACATGCAACCGACCGGCGCACATCATCGAGTTCCCCGCCATCCAGATGCCGGAGAACGGCGGCGCTCAGCACATATGAGCCTGGCCCACCCATCGTGGTCGCAATAACGCTTTCATGGGTGTCCGCCGTCTGGTCTTCAGATCGCTCCACGGGGGCCGCTTCGACGGGTTTCAGGTTCTTTCGGTGAGCCCATCCCTTCGACCCGTCATCGAATTTCACTTCTTTCCATGCCCCCTTCTCGGAGATGACGAGGCATTGCGTCCCTGTTGCGGGCTGGAACAGGATCTTGTGCCCGATGCCCGGCCCCGCCCGCACGTTTCCCTCGCCATCGATGAATTCCACCATCCGGCTTCCCCTGCCGGCATCGACAGCCCGAACAATGCTGGCGGGATGCAGGAGAAAAGCGGCCAGGACCGCTATGACGCACAACCATCTATATGGCTTCATCTATATTATATCCTCACATGTATTATCAAGAATCCGTATCATTTTCACGGTCTTCACAAGCCAATATGCTTTCTCACCGTTTTTGCCGCATGAATTCGTCGGCCGCCTTCCCGAGGGCTTCGGCAGTTTCACGGAGTCGCGCGATATACTCAATCATGGCATCGCGCAGAAGAGCGACAGATTCCGTCCTGGTTTCCGGCAAACACATCACCTTGAACTCGACACCGTCGTCGCCGAGCGAATATTCGGTCACCTCGCCGATCCATTTTCTCTTGATGGTCCGCTCGTCGGCCTCGCCCGTGTGGTCGGCCATGGAGATCCGAACCGAGTGTTTGTCCTCCTTGAGAATATCGTATTCGGTGATTATCTCCTGACAGCCTGTCCCGAGACACAGCAATCGAATACCAAGAAGCTTGTTCATCTCTTTCCCCTTCTCCCACGCATAGGCCTAGACGGCATTATACCTTCGATCGCACGGGAATCCGAGAGCAGCTTTCATAATCTTGTATCTGGGCTGAAACCCTGCTCCACCCGTTTTTCCACAATCGCCAGCCGGAATTCCCGATATCAAAAAAAGGGTTTCAGGCGATATTCCTGAAACCCTCATGAAATCTGTGCTGGCGCGGTTAAGGCATTAAAAAAAGGCGGCAATCGGATTCGAACCGATGTATAAAGGTTTTGCAGACCTTTGCCTTACCACTTGGCTATGCCGC
>JAKJFL010000375.1:0-4033 GCA_022704935.1 Candidatus Rifleibacteriota bacterium | reverse complement strand
CCTCGAGAAGTCCAATGCGTTCTACATCAACGGGAAGCCCGGCATCGGCATCATGGTCCAGAAACAATCCGGCGCCAACACCGTGGGCGTCGCCGCCGCCGTGCGCGAGGCCCTGCCGGGGATCCAGGCCCAGCTCCCCCCCGATGTCAAACTCGAGATGATCATGGACACGTCCGAATTCATCCAGAACACGATCGACAACCTGAGCGACTCGGTTCTGCTCGGCGGCATCGCGGTGTTCTTCGTCATCCTGTTCTTCCTGCGGGATATCCGGGGAAGCCTGATCATCTGCACGACCATCCCGACCTCCCTGATCATCACCTTCCTGTTGATGTATATGGCAGGATATACGCTGAATCAGATATCGCTTTCGAGTCTCGCGATCGCCATCGGCATGGTCGTCGACAACTCGATCGTCATCCTCGACAATATCAAGCGCTATCTCGATCGGGGTGTCAAGTCTCGCGAAGCGGCCATCTCCGGCGCCGTGGAGATGGGAACGTCGGTCATGGCCTCGACGCTGACGACCATCGTCATCTTCCTGCCGATCATCTTCACCACCGGCCTGACCAACATCATGTTCGGCCAGCTCGCGATGATCATCACGATGGCGCTGTCGGCCTCCCTGATCTCGGCGCTGATGCTGACGCCGATGATGTGTTCGAAGATCCTGAAGCCGGCGAAAGTCCAGGGGAATACGGTCGCGAAGGCGCGGTTCGAGTTCCTCGAGCGTATCGAAAATCTGTACGGCAAAGCCCTGGGTTTGTTGCTGAGCCATCGCTGGAAGACGGTTGGTGGCCTGATGGTCTGTTTCATGCTTTCCCTGGGCCTGGTGAAACTCGTCGGTGTCGATTTCATGCCCGACCAGGACCAGGGCCGCATCACGATCAAGTTCGAATGTCCGGTGGGCACCCGGTTCGAGGTGACGGGTGAGTTCGGACAGAAGATCGCCGAGATCGTGAAGAAAAACGTTCCCGAACTGAAAACCCTCGTGGTCCGATACGGGAAATCGACAGGCCAGACCGGTGCGATGTCGGGTGCGAAGAACTTCTCGTATGCCGGCCAGGTCAGCGTGATGCTCGTTCCGAAAGACAAGCGCGAGCGCGGCGTCAAGCGGGTCGTCCAGGAGCTTCGCCCCCTGATCGAGGAGATTCCCGGCATCACCGTCAACTTCGATTCCGGCGACCCCATGGCCAACATGATGGGGGCGGCCGGCGCCGGCTTCACCCTGAACCTCTACGGGTATGACCTCAAGACGGGTCTCGCCTGGGCGAACCAGCTCAAGGAGAAGCTCTCCTCCATTCCGGGCCTCGCCGATCTCGAGATCAACCAGGACCTCGCCCAGCCCGAGCTGCAGGTGAACATCGACCGGGAAAAAGCCGCTACGCTCGGATTCAACGTGTCGGACATCGGAAACACCGTTGAAACCTACATCAGCGGCGACACCACGGTGAAATACCAGGAGGGCGGCGACGAATATGACATCGTCGTGCGGCTGCGGCCGGAAGACCGCGACCGGGTCGAGGATCTCGACCGGGTTCCGCTGATCAGCCCGACCGGCCAGGTGGTGCGACTCGACAACGTCGCCCGCATCTCGAACGAACTCGGGCCGACCAACGTCTCCCGCAACGAGCAGGAGCGGTACATCCAGATCACCGGCCAGGTCTACGGACGCGGCTCGGGCGACGTCAGCGACGATGCGAAGGCGATCATCGAATCGCTGCCGATTCCGCCGGGCTTCTCCTGGAAGTTCGCCGGGAATGAGAAGCAACGCCGCGAGTCATTCAGCGTGTTGCTGCAGGCGGCCGCCCTCGGATGTATTCTCGTCTATATGGTCATGGCGTCCCAGTTCGAATCGCTGCTGGCGCCGTTCATCATTGCCCTGAGCATTCCGTTCGGCTTCATCGGCGCGGTCCTGTTCCTGGTTTTCGTCGGGTCGCGCATCTCGATCGTCTCCCTGCTGGCGTTTCTGATCCTCATCGGCATCGTCGTCAACAACGGCATCGTGCTGATCAGCTATATCAACATCCTCGTCAAACGAAAGATCGGTCTCAGGGAAGCCCTGATCACATCCGGCATCAGTCGGTTGCGGCCGATTCTGTCGACGACGACGACGACGGTACTGGGCATGATTCCCATGGCCATTTCGACGGGGGAAGGCTCCGAAATCTGGGTTCCCATGGGGATGAGCGTCATCGGCGGACTGATCGTCTCGACGCTCATGACCCTGTTTCTGATGCCCATCCTGTATTCGCTGTTCAGCCGGTGGCTCGTACCGGCGGATCACCCGGCGTAACGGAGGAAATGACATGGAATTTCTGATCATCGTATGCAGTTCCACCGTGCAGGACGAACTGCACGATCTGTTCGAAGACCTCGGCGTGAAGGGATACACCTGCGTTCCCTCCGTCACGGGCTCGGGGAAAGGCGGCGGAACGCGGCTGAACGACGAGACCTGGCCGGGCGAGAACAGCATGTTCCTGATCGCCGTGACCGCCGACCAGGCGGCGAAGGTGATGGCCTGGGTGCGCGAATACCGCCAGGGCGCGGTGCGTGAAGGCATGAAAGTATTCTCACTGGCAATGAAGGAAATGATCTGACGCCGCTCACGGAGCACGAATTTCGAAATCCGCTCTCGTGAATCGACCCCCTGCCCCCGTTCGGAGATCCGGACGGGGGCGCTGTTTGTCGAAACGATTTCAGGAATTCACGCCTGCGCGCTTTCGTGGTGATTCTCCTTTGTATTCCGGTGGTGAATCGGTCATGGACGGGGAACGAGCCGGCAGGGTATACTTCCTTCATGCATCGCGAGTTCTGGCGACGGCGGGGTACGGTCACGGTCATTCTCCTGGGTTTGATCAGCGTGATCGTCGTTTTCGTGTTTTCACTTTCCCGGAGGCTGTCGAGCCACACACAATTGCTCACGATCGGCGACCATACGCAGATCGCGCGATACTATCTCGAGTCGTATACCGGCGACGTCATCAGCCAGCTCGCCCGGCAGGCAAACGATCCCGGGTCGGATGTGTATGGTCTCTTCAGACAGGCCGGAACCGGCGACGCCACGATCCCGTCGGGCGCGTATCATCCGAATCCCCTCCTGGCAGATCTGAAGAAGGAGCTCGGCATCGAGCACGTCGGGGCGCCGAAGATCGAACTCCGCGGCCAGAAAGCCCTTCCCTATCCCGGCATCGTCCAGATGCCCGACAGTCTGAAAGGCCTCGAGAAACGCGGATTCCTGTCGATCTCCTGCTCGATCAGGTTCAATAAACGTCCGTATACCATGGCGGTCAGGGCGCCGTTTCTCGCCGTCATGCGCATGACCCCAGTCCTGCGGGAGTTCGTCCTGTTCTGCGACCGAATCCATCTCGAGCAGCAACGTCCTTTCGGCAACCAGGACCGAATCAACCTGACATTCACGAAGGGAAGCGAGCACCCGCAGGAGGTTCCAGCAAACTACTCGGCGTACAAGGGCCAGCCATGGGTGCTGTGGTTCACGGACAAGGGTTTCAGCAACAAGGACAAATGCGGTCGGGTATTCCTGGGGGCTGACGACAAGCCGATCTATCTCAATCTCGCCGGAGAGAAAAACTTCCAGGGATATATGAGCGACCTGTGGCAGGTCTTCCCCGAATGGATCAAGGTGAACAAAACGGGCGACAGGTTCCAGCTCCAGCCGATCTTCCTCGACAACGCGGGAAAGCCGATCAGCCTGCGCGGCATCGACGTGCCGCTCAAGTTCCGGAACCACATGGCCAAGATAGGCATCCTCGGCTTCTGTCACGAGATCACGGACGACGCGGAGGACGGGATTTTCTCGAACTCGTTCCGGAACCTGCGCGACATCATGGGCCCCGACCCGGCATTCCAGGCACTGATCAACGACAACCCGCAGGCCCTCGCGTTGGCATCTTCGCTGAAGCTGTTCGGAAAGAACGGCGAACAGAACAACCCGGACAATCCCTATTACGGCCCGGCACGCGAGGTGTTCGGCTCCGTCTTCGGACGGTTCCTGATGATCACATTTTTCGAG
>JAKJFL010000374.1:0-4041 GCA_022704935.1 Candidatus Rifleibacteriota bacterium | reverse complement strand
CGAGTATAAAATATTCACGCTGTAGGTGTCGCCTTCGTCTCCCGAATGCGTCCGAACCTGGCTCCATTCGACTGTGCAGGGAACGAGTTCCCAGGAAGCGCTTCGCTGGAGGTTCATGGCCGGCACCACGAAAAACGACCAGCCGGCCCCCATGCCGACCAGGGCGAACACACCGAAAAACAGACGGACAGCCCATGCCGGGAGGGTCCGGGAGGAAGCCGACGAGATGGGGGCCGTCTCCTTGCCGTCGCCGGCCCGGCCGCCCAGCATGATGCCGAGTCCGACTGCCATGAAGATCAGCGGGAACAGCGCGATCAGGATCATCCAGGACGAGCCGTGCCGCAGCACTGCCTGCGCGGGATCGCCGGGATCGACGTGGCAGAAGGCCGCTTTCCCGACGGGAAAGGCGTCAAGGATCTCCTGGGCGTCCGCGTAGTCATCTTTGATCATGGCCGTCGGGGCGACCCGGTCGGAGGCATGGGGCTTGCCGTCGAACTCATAGGAATACCTGATGCGGGGCTGAAACGAGAAGCCTCCCTGGTGGTCGGAGGTTTCCTCGATGCGGCTGTCGATCACCGTACATGGGGTTTTCACCCAGAACCGCGTGCGGTTTTCCTGAATCCACGTGTAGGTCAGGACGCCGCAGGCCAGCAGTCCCATGGCGAAAAACACGAAACCGAACAGCACCTGGAAGCAGGAGAAACCGCGACGACGGTTCGTTCTAGTGTTCTTCCCCTGCATCGGTATCTCCTCTTTTTTCAGCATTCTTCATCATCTACATATCACAAACAGGAAAAAGAGAGAACGGGTATACTGATCTCGGGTGTTGTCGATGTCCGGGCGTGGCCCGCGGGAAAGGATGACTGGTATGCGCTTTTCCGATCAGGGAGGGTTGGCGGGATGAACCGGACCCCGTGGAACAGGACGATCGTCGAAACATCGACTGGGCCGCGCGAAGCGGTCGAACCGGTGATCCTCTCGGCGAGTCGCTCGACGGATATCCCGGCGTTCTACGCCCCCTGGCTGGTCGGGCGGTTCCGGGCCGGATACCTGCGGTGGGTGAACCCGTTCAATAACACCAGCCAATATATATCGCTAGCTGCCGTCCGCGCGATCGTTTTCTGGTCGAAACACCCCCTGCCGCTGCTCGGCCATCTCGATGCATTTGCAGACATCGGATGGTATCTGAGCCAGACGCTCAACGACTACGAGCCCGAAGGACTGGAGCCGGGCGTTCCGCCTCTCGGCTCGCGGCTCGCCGCCTTCGAGACGTTCGTCCGGCTCGTTGGCTCCGCTCGGGTGATCTGGAGGGCGGACCCCCTGCTCCTGCTCGACGGACTCGGCGTGAACGGTCTTCTGGAAAGGGTCCGTGCCGTCGCGAAGCGGGTGCGAGGCATGACGGAACGGCTCGTGTTCAGCTTTGCCGATATCCGTGAATATCGCAAGGTTGCGCGAAACCTCGCTGCATGCGGTTGTGCCTGGCGGGAATGGGACCGGGTGTCGATGGAAGGCGCAGCGGCCGGTCTGGCCGCGATCGGCCGGGAGTTCGGCCTCGAGGTGAGCAGTTGCGCCGAAGCGATCGACCTGTCCCGCTTCGGCATCGCCCACGGCCGGTGCGTCGACGGCGGTCTGCTCCGCAGGCTGTTTCCCGGAGACGAGCGGCTCATGACGTTTCTCGATTCACCGCGCAGTGGAAAAGACCCCGGGCAGCGACCGGCCTGCGGCTGCACGGTCAGTAAAGATATAGGAAGATATAATACTTGCCCTCACGGGTGCGTCTACTGCTATGCGAATACCTCAGTTGTCGCAGCGACACGGAATGCCCGACGGCACGATCCCGCGGCGGACTCGATCCTTCCCTGAAAGCCGCGTGCTTTACAGGATGTGCCGCGACGGGATAGAATCGGCCCGACGACACCGGGGCGGCCGAAGAGCTCCGGCGAAACATCGTTGATAAGGAGCGTATCATGAAGCGTTTTGCGTTCGTTCTGATGGCTGTTCTGGCTGCCGCGACGGCGTTTGCCGCCGAGATGGTCGACAACCCGGCGTACGGCGTCTGGTCGAAGTTCAAGGTCGGGGCCGAGCTGAAATACAAGCAGGCATCGGAAGTCTCGAACATGAAGACCGAAAGCGAGATCACATACAAGCTTCTCGAAGTGACCCCCGAGAAGGTCGTCGTGGAGATGGGCGGAGCCACCGTCGTCGCCGGCAACAAGATGGAGATGCCCGCGACGAAGATGGACTACCCTGCCAAGATCGAGAACACCCAGGTCGATCCGAAGCTGGCCGAGATGGTCAAGGCCGACTCGAAGACCACCGAGGAACAGGTCACGGTGCCGGCCGGCAGCTTCAAGTGCAAGGTCGTCGAATCGACGATGAACCAGCAGGGCGCGGAAGTGTCTTCGAAGATCTGGGCCTCCGACGAGGTGCCCGGCAGTCTCGTGAAGATGGTCACCACCATGACCGCCCCGATGAAGAGCGTGACGACGATGGAGCTGGTCGAGAAGAAACTGCCCTGATACGGATTCCGTATCCTATGAAAAAACCCCTTTCGGTTCTCCGGAAGGGGTTTTTGCCAGCCGTCGGTGTTCACTTCTTCGGCGGCTTCGTCGCTCCGGGTTTCAACCAGCGGTCGAACCAGTCGAGGATCTGGCGCAGACGGTGGATGCGGAGGCTGGCGGGGCCGCTGCGGCTCATGCCGTGGCTGGTCGAAGACGGGTATCGCACCAGGCGGCTCGGGATGCCGCGCAGCTGAAGGGCGGTGAAGAGCTGCTCGGCCTGCTCGATGCTGCAGCGTAGGTCGCCTTCGCTGTGGATGAAGAGGGTCGGGGTTTCGATCGCGCCGGCATACTTCAGCGGGCTCTGGTTCCAGAGTCCTTCGGGGCGGTCCCAGGCGTTGCCGGGCCAGTATGAGTCGGGAACGTTGGGGTAGTCGCTGGTGCCGCTCATGCTGACGAGGTTGCTGACGCAGCGGTCCGAGACGGCGGCCGCGAAGGCATCGGTGTGGCCGATGATCCAGTTCGTCATGTAGCCGCCGTAACTGCCGCCCAGCACGCCCATGCGCTTCGGGTCGACGTAGATGCGTTTCCGCATCCAGCCGATGACCGCCTGCATATCCTGCCAGTCGACGTTTCCCCAGTCGCCACATATCTGGTCGGCGAACGCCTCGCCGTAGCCTTTGCTGCCGCGGGGGTTGCTGAAGACGACGACGTAGCCGGCGGCGGCGAGTGTCTGGAACTCGTGGAAGAACCTGCCGCCATACTGGGCGTGCGGGCCGCCGTGGATCTCGAGCAGGGCCGGGTATTTCCTCCCGCTCTCGAAGCCGACCGGCTTCATGACCCAGAGCTGGACGGGGGTCCCGTCGGCGGATTCGACCCAGTGCATCTCTGGCTTCGAAAGAAGGGCGCTCGAGAGCAGGTCGTGGTTGAACCGTGTCAGCGGCCTGGCCGAGAGATTCCCATCGGCAGATTGTATGCCTATAGCTATATCATCGATGTCGAGTGGACTGCCTCGCCGCATGGCGATCCTGGTTCCGTCCGCCGAAAAACCTCCGAACGAGGCCTGATCGGGGCCGTCGGTGAGCCATTCCAGTTCCCCGCCGCCGATCGGTACGCGAGCAAGCCGGCGCGTGCCCTCGACGCCGGCTTCGAACCAGATCGACCGCGAGTCTGGCGTCCAATGGAACACCGGCATGAAATCGGCTTCCCGCGTGTCGCTGAGAACCGCCGACTCGAGGCACACGTCAGCGCCCTCGGTAACGCAGCGCTGGGCGCCGGTCCGGGGGTCGACGACGAACAGGTGCTGGTTCACCGCCCGCCAGACTTCCTGGCGGCCCATGGTCCCCGAGAAGGCGATCAGGGTGCCGTCCGGTGACCAGGCGACGCCGTTGCGCATGCCGTCGGTCTGTCCGGGAAGGGGCCTGGCGCGGCCGTTCTTCGCATCGACGATGACCAGTCGGGTTTTCCACGGCTTCGTGAACGCGTCGGGGTCCTGGTTGGCGACGACGACCAGCTCGCGGCCGTCTGGTGACCAGTCGAAACT
>JAKJFL010000008.1:0-17994 GCA_022704935.1 Candidatus Rifleibacteriota bacterium | reverse complement strand
TGAAGTTCAGGGGTTCGATGATGACGAAGGCCAGATCGCCGTTATCGACACACTGGAGCCATCTGAAGGGGCTTCCGTCCTGAGGATTGAGAATGACAAACCGGTGTGCGTCCTCAAAGCCGAGCAAGCCCTCGGCAAACTCGATGATTTCTTCCGGAATGACCTCAATCTCGCCAAATCGTGCGGTGGCAATCTTCATCGCGACTGATCCGTGCCCCCCTTAACTCAGAAAATCCATGAGCGTGGTCTGGAGAAGCTTGGCCCCGGTCTGCAGGGCGGCCTGGAAGGCAGTTTCGTACTGGGTCATCCGGGTGATGGCTTCCGTCATATCTATATCTTCGACCTCCGAGAGCATTTTGCTTAGATTCAAGTTGATCGTTTCGGCTTTTTCCTTCGCGTAATCGAGCCGGTTGATGCGACTGCCGACCTCGGCATGCACCTTGAGCACCCGCTCGATATCCTCCTGAATGACCTTGATGCTCTCTTCGGAAATCGCCTTCGAATCGTTCCGGTACAGGTTGTCGCGAAGATCCACGAGGGTCTCGAAGATGCTCCGGGAGCCTCCCAGCCCAAGTGACGAGGCCGTGGCCGTCTCGCCGAGATCGCGCACCTTGATATAGGCCTGGCCCTTGGTGTTGGTGATGTTCAAGCGTTTCCCGTCGGAATCGACCCACGCGGCCATATTGAAATTCGAATCCGTCGTCGAAAGCTTCTCCATCAGCTCGCCGACGGTCTTCACGCCGGTCAGATCGATCGTTCCCGAATAATCGCCGCTCTGCACGTAGACCTTGCCGAGAGGCACGCCGCCTTCGTTGACGCGCAGCAGGTCGATCTTCGTCGATGCGGTCACCGCCGGATCGATGTCGGCGCCTCGAATCTGCGTTTCGATCGTCTTTCCGAAAATCCCCAGGTCGGCTGCCGCGGAAGAGCCGATGTCGATGACTTCGAGCCAGCCCGAGCCGCCGGTCTTATCGACGATGTCGATGCCGTTCCGATTGGCGTTGATGCGGGCCTCGACGCCGATACCATTCGTGCGATCGTTGATCTTGTCGAGCACGTCCTTGATCGTTTTCGCCCCGCGCAGGTCGATCGCCCGGAAGTTGCCCGCCTTGTCGGTGATGCGGATGACGCCGAGATTCGCCCCCTTGTTCAGTGTCCGGCCAGAGTTGAGCGCGGAAAGCTCGGTCGTCTCGTCGACCGCCGGGTTGAGATCGACGGAGCCGAGCAGGGTCGGAAGGGCTTTCGAAGTGATCGGCGTGCCCGTCAGGGTGCTCGTGGTGTGGTTCATGGCACCCGCGAGGAAGCCCAGGTCGCGCGCCGTGTTCGTACGTTCCTCGATCGTGAAGCCCTTGTCGCCGTCGGCGCCGGATACATCGGCGACTTCGAACCGGTTGTAGGTCGAATCCCAGACGGCTTTGAATTTTCCCGTCTCGTTGATCCGGTCGAGCACGTCCTGGATGGTCGAGGCCTGCGTGAGGTCGATCGAGGTCGGCGCCCCATCGCCGCCGCGGATGACGATCGTCCCGATCTCAGGCGGCGGGGTCAGCGTGGAAAGCTGCGAGGCCGGTGTCAGACCGCCTGGCGCGAGCACCGAGCCGATAATTGTGCCGTTGGTGGAATGCTGGAGCAGGCCAAGGTTGGCCGCGACGGTCGTCATGTCGCGCACGGAGACAGGCTGGGCACCGTTCACTTCCTCGATTTTGAAGTCACCCGTCCCCACCGTCGTGTCGTTGATGACGAGGCGTTTCGAGGTCGGGTCGAGGAGAGCCGTCTGCGCACCGCCGGTCTGGGTGTTGATCGCATCGATGACGTCGCGGATCGTGGCGGCGGCGGTCAGATCGACCCGAGTGGTCGTGCCGTCATGGCCGGTGATATCGAGATATCCCGTCTCGAAGCCTTTTCCCCCATTGAGCGTGCTCAGAAGGGTATTTTCGTTCTCGACGGCCGGATCGTAGTTCTGGACGATCTGGCTCCCGCTTCCGACGTTTCGCAGGATGTTCAAATCCGCCGCTGTATGCGAGGGAAGATCCTTGATATACAACTGGGTCCGCTTCGACTCGATCGAGAACTCGTTCGTTCCCTGCGTGTTGTCGACGATCTGCAGGCGCTTGCCGATGAAATCATAGGCGGCACTGATCGAGTTGCCGCCGTCGGCCGCGTTGATCGCATCGATGACATTCCCGACGGTCGCGGCGCCGGAAAGATCGACACGCAGATTCCTGCCATCGCGCGTGTTGATGCTGAGAAATCCCTGTGGAACGCCCAATCCCGAGTTCAGTTTGGAAAGCGGTGTATCACGATCGAGCATCGCCGGATCTGACAGGCCCAGGATCAGATTTCCCGCGGCCCCACTCTTGTGGATCCCGAGGGCCGCGGCCGTATCGGAAGGCACTTCCTCGATTCCCGCCTCGAACGACCCGGTCTGCCCGATGAGATACAGAACGTCCTCGAGACGGTTCACATGGGTGAGATCGATCTTCCGCTCGATGCCGTTGGAGTCCTTGACGAGAATGACACCGGCCTGGACGCCGTTGCCATCGTTCAGCACGGAAAGGGGCATCATCCCGTTGAGCGTCGGCAGTTCGGTGCCGAACGTCGGCTGGGGGCTGATCGTTCCGCTCCGGAAGAACAGCTCGGTGCCCGTCACGTTTCGCGTGGCAAGCACATGACGGTCGATCTCTCCGGTCAGTTTCTTCGAGTCGCCGCCGTAGGAAACGTCTACATTGTTCCCGATATTGATGTCCTGGCGCAGCTGGCCGGTCGAGAACGTGACGATGTCGTTCATCGCGCCGGCCGTCTTGCCGCCGACGAGGTTGATCGTCTGTGTTTTGACGTCGTGGCCGGAAAAAATGTATTCGCCGTTCACGTTCGTGTTCGCGATATCGGCCACATTCTTGATCAGCTCATTTATTTCGGCAGCTATGGCGTCGCGATCGGCCTGTACGAGGGTATCGTTCGCCCCCCGGACAGCCAGTTCGCGGGCGCGCTGCAGGATCGTTTCGAGGGTCGTCAGCGCCGAGTCCGAGCTGTTCAGCCAGGTCGTGGTGGTGGAGATGTTCTTCTTGTATTGGCTGGTTTCGGAGATCTGCGTTTTGTAAGCCATGGAAAGAGCGTTACTGACGGGGTTTTCCGAGGCGAGACTGTATTGTTTGCCGGAGCTGATCTGCACCTGGAGCTTGCTCAGAGCCGTATGGTTCTTGTTGAGAACCGTCAGAAAAGAGTTCGCAACCCATTGATTGGAAACCCTCATGGAATCGCCTCCTTCAGTGACAACACATACATATTTTTATATATTAATCAGATTATTACGAGAGCATCCCGTTGATGATCTTGTCCAGCATCTGGTCGACGGTCGTGATGACGCGGGAAGCAGCGTTATACGCGTGTTGGAATTTGATCAGATTCGTCAGTTCCTCGTCCAGGGACACGCCGGAGACCTCGTCCCGCTTCGATTGCAACTGGGTCATCAGGTCCTGCGACGTGGCTTTCTGCGTTTCGTACCGTTGGCTGTGCGTGGCGACCTGGGTGATGATCGTGCTGTAGAAATCGTCGAAGTTCGCCTTTCCCCCGTTGAAGAAATCCTTCTGTTTGATCTGCGCGATGAGGGTGGCGTTTCCGCCGTCGCCCACGCCGTTGAACGTCGGCAGTTTGTCGGTCTGGTTTTCGAGCGTTCCCTGGGCTGCAGCGATCGTATTTGTATTGCCTACGATATAATCTTCCAGGGAAAGACTGGCGATGACGTTCTTGAAGGGAAGACTCGGATCATCCGTGGAAACGGCCTTGAAGAAGTTTCTTCCGGTTTCGCCGTCGAGACCGAACCCCTTGCGATGGACCTCGTTGACTTCGGAAATGAGCCGGTAGGCCATCTCGTTGAACTTGTCGCGATAGGTCCGGATGTTGTTGTCGCGCAGTTCGAGAAGGGCGTTGATCTTGCCTCCAGTGACCGTCGGGTGGAGGTCGAGATTGGCGACGCCGTGGGCCTTCAGCATGAGGGTCACCCCGGGAACGGCATCGGCGACGACGTTTCCCTGCCGCACGAACTGGTTGCCGTTATAGTTGAAGATCGCATCGCGCGCTTCCTGGTTCTGCTGCAGATTGAGCACCGTCATCAGGTTGCTCGTGCCGTCGGCGAACGTCATCTTGTGCTCGGTGCCCGTGAGGGTCGAGGTCATCCAGAGCTGGCCGGATTCGTTCAGTTTCGCGTCGATCTCGACGTTTCCATCGTCGATCATCGCGGCGAGGTCCTTCATCGAGGTCTTTTCGGCATCGAGATAGAACGTGCGGCCGTTGACCGAGAACGTTCCGCTCGAGACGCCGAAGTTGGAAAGCGGCCCGGTCAGCGGGTTATACGACAGGAACGAGTAGACCTGGTGCGCCCGGGCCGTCTGCACCACATCCAGCGTGATTTGACCGGTCGAGCCCGAGTGATTGAACACCGCCTCGGCGACGTCGGGTTTGTCGGACATCTGCGGGTAATCGGGACTTCCGCTCACCGTCGTCGGCAGAGACTTGTCCTTGGTTACGACATACAGGTCGCGAGCGACCGAATGCTCGACGAGCAGCTGGTTCCCGGACCGCAGGGTGAGATGCCCGGAGGAATCCCAGGTGGTATCGACGGCAATGAGCTTCGACATCTCCTCGACGAGCAGCTGCCGTTTGTCGCGCAGGTCGTTCGCATTCGCGTTGGCGGTTTCCATCTGCTCGATCGTGACGTTCAGTTCGGCGATCCGCGAGGAGAGGCTGTTCACTTGTTTGACGGCGTCTTCGAGCTGGTCGCTGATACTTCCGTCCGTCGCATGATCGACGACGCCCTGAAGCACATTCAGGTTGGTATCGATTTCCTTGAACTGCTCGATGAGGGTCTGGCTCTGTTCGACCAGATTCTGGCGCAGTTCGATGCTGGAAGGATTCAGCGAAAGCTCTTCCCATGCCGACCAGAACTTGTCCATCTGGCTGCGGAGGGTCATGTCGTTCGGCTCGTTGAGGATCGCTTCGACTTCCTTCATCAGGTTGTCCGCCGTCGTTTTCTCCTGGAGAATCGAATTCTGACGGATGATCTTCTCGTCCACGAAGGCATCGCGCAGGCTCTCGATCTTCACGACATCGACGCCGGTTCCGACCTGCTGGGCGCAGGTCTGCGAAATGAAACTGGGAATCGACCACGGGTCCGTGGCGGCGAGCACCGCCCGCTGGCGCGCGTAGCCTTCGGTATTGGCATTGGCGATGTTGTGCGAGGTCACTTCCATCGCCGAGCGCTGGGTCAGGATTCCACGTTTGCCGATCTCGATGCCGAAAAATGTGGCCCTCATGGCGCCTCCTTGTGGCTGTCCATGCCGTCAATCTGTTGTTCAAAACGGCCACGGAGGGGAATCGCCTAATTTCCCCTATAATCTCTATCGGCTCATAACGTTCATGAGTTGAGCGAAAAATCATCGAACGCACAAAACAAAACAAGCACTCCGGAGTTTGAGCTCCAGAGTGCCCGTTGCAGATGAAATTGTAGGGGATGCTATGCTTTCCGGTCGATCAAAACAGACGGCCGCTGCGGCGGCTGTGTCCCCTGCTGGCCGGGCGGACGATAGGTGACTTCCTTCGGCGGAGCGGTGATGAGCTTCAGGGTGTATTGCGTCAGTTCGAGCGCCTGTTCGAGCAGACGCTGGTTGTCTTCGTTGATGGCGCGAATCTTTTCGAGCGTCTCCTTCAGCTGGGTGCCCAGCATCCAGAGGTCGGATTTCAGGTTCGCGTCATCGATGAGATCGAGAACCTCTTCGAGCTTCACGGCAGCCTGGCCGGCAATCGCCGTCAGGCAGTCGGCTCTCGCCGATCCGAGTTCGGAAAGCCGCGCCGAGAGCTTTTCTTCCTCGCTCACGATGTCGATGAGATCGGTCGAAAATTTCTCGAGAAGCAGCTTTTTCTTGCGCTCAGACAGCTCGAGGAGCCGGCGGTAGATCTCCAGCTCCTCGTTCAGGATCTGCTTGAGGATTGTTCCCTGCTCGCTCAAATCGCGCGTCAGCCTTCCCAGGATGTGAAGAGCGCCAGGCGGCCTTCAGCGCTCGAAAGAAGCTTTTCGGCGACCTGTTCCGGTGAGATGTTGTACTGGCCTTTGTCGAAGAGAGCCTTGATGCGGGTCAGCTTTTCTTCCCTGATTTCGGGCTGACCTGCGACGACTTCGGCCGCGAACTCGAGCGTTTTGACCGGATCGGCTTCCGCCACCGGTTTGCCGGTACTGATCGGCTGATTGACATTCACTCCGCTGGGCGGATGAAAGGTCTTCTTCGGAGCCTCGGCCCCGCCGGTCGTTTCCTTCAGGATCTTCCCGAAGGCATCGCCCGACTGTTCGGTCTTGGCCTTTTTGATCTGCTCCTGATAGATCTTCTGAATGTCATTCCTGGAGACCTTCATGGTTCCCTCCTGAACTCCCCGAGACGTCTCCCCCTGGTGTTTGGTCTGGTTGCGCGGGGGAAGCCTCCATTACCGGATATCGGCTCGAACTGCCGGTACTGTTAGTACGTACGATGAACATTTTTTTCATTCTAGGCTGATTGCGCCGCAAAGTCAACCGCTCTGCCTGTAGGAATGCGCCCAGACGACGGCCCGGAGGGATGCCGGCCGCAGTCGCTCCACGGTTGCCACACAGGCATCGAGGGTCGCCCCCGTCGTCGCGACGTCGTCGATGACGGCCAGCCGCTTTCCTGTAAAGGCTGATGGAATGAGGCCTTTGGCGAGAGTGAACGCACCGGCCGGGTTCGTCGCCCGAAGCGTTTCGTCGCACTCGGCCTGCGGTTTCGTATTGCGGGTCCGGACGATCGCCGGCGAGACGGCTGCCTTCCAGGATTCCGCCAGGATTTCGGCAAGCAGGCGTGCCTGGTTGAAGCCGCGCTTCGCCTCCCGGCTCGGGTGAAGCGGAACTGGGATGAGAATGTCGGGCCGGTCCGCCGCAGGCATCCGGGCCGCGACACGGGCGATCTCACCGGAGAGGGCGGTGAGGAGACGGGTCGATGGTTTGTATTTCACGACTTTCACGGCCTCCGACAATGGAGGGACGTATGCGCCGAACGTCATGACCGGGCATCTGCAGGCGACATCTTCGACGATCGCCGGTTCGTGCATGGATGCCGCGATGCGCCGGCGGCAATCGGCGCAGAGGATGGTTCCAGGAGGCGTTCGTACGCGGCAAACATGGCATGAAAACGGAAGGAAGGCCTCGACGGCCGCTTTCAGCCAGAGAGACAGGCGTTGCAACACTCGGAAACTCCCTCGGATGAACCTCTTCTCACTCTACTTCATCGGGAAGACGAATGACAGGTCTTCTCGACGCCGAAAACAGCGAAGGCGCAGTCCGCTGACTGCGCCTTCGCTGTTTTCGGTCGAGATTATTCGGAAGCTTCGCGCTCCGAGGGTGTCTCGCGAGTCCGCTTGTAGATTCCCCGGTTGCTCGTGCCAAGGAACTCGATGAACTGGCGAATGTAGGGATCGCTCGCTTCCGACATCGTGGCCAGCTTTTCTTTTGCCTGGGTGACGTTGAGCTGGGAGCGGAAGAACATCTTGAACACGGCCCGGATGGCATCGATCGATTCGCGCGGTACGCCGTTGCGGCGCAGGCCGACGGTGTTAAGGCCGATGACGCGGGCAGGATTCCCATCGATCTTGATGAAGGGCGGGACATCCTTGACGATCTTGCTCATGCCGCCGATCATGACGAATCCGCCGATCTTGCAGAACTGATGAATACCGGTGAAACCGCCCAGGGTGGCTCTGTCGCCGACATGGACGTGGCCGGCGAGCGTGACGCAGTTCGCCAGGGTGACGTTACTGCCGACCCGGCAGTTGTGAGCGACATGGACATACGCCATGAACAGGTTCTTGTCGCCGATGACGGTCTCGTTGCCGGCGCCCTCGGCCATGTGGACGGTGACGAACTCGCGGAAATGGTTCCCGTTTCCGATTTTCACGAAGGATGTTTCGCCGCTGAATTTTCGGTCCTGGGGCGGGCAGCCGATGGACACGAACGGAGAAATCAGGTTTTCACTGCCGATCGTCGTATAGCCTTCGATATGGGAATTCGGCCCGATGATGGTCTTCTCGCCGATTTCGACATTCGGCCCGATGACCGTATACGGCCCCACCTCGACCGTCGGATGGATCTTCGCTCCCGGCGCGATGATGGCGGTGGGATGTATGCTCATGATGCGTTACCCTTTTCTAGCTGGTTTGACGATCAGACGATCGTGAACATGAGTTCGCCGTCGGCGACCGTTTCGCCGTCGACCTTCGCCTCGACCTGCACCTTGCCGGTCGCGCCGCGAACCTTCAGAACCTTCACATGCATTTCGAGCCTGTCGCCAGGCACGACCGGTTTCCGGAACCGGGCCCCGTCAATGCCGCAGAAGAAGGGAATCTTGCCCTTGTGCTCCGGCTGCGACAGGAAAAGAACGCCGGCGACCTGCGCCATCGCCTCGACGATGAGAACGCCAGGCATAACAGGCCGTTGAGGGAAATGCCCATTGAAGAACTCTTCATTGGCCGTGACATTCTTGTAACCGACCGCGGAGACGCCGGGCTCGATCGACAGCATCCTGTCGACGAGCAGGAACGGATATCGATGTGGCAGAATCTGCTTGATTTCTTCAATCGTCATCATAGGGGCGTGATTCCTTTCCTTCTGCTGATGATACACCGCGCACAGCCGTTGCGCCAGTTTCACGTTCCAGGCATGGCCGGTACGGCAGGCGATGATATGCCCTTTCATGCGGCGTCCGGTCAAAGCCAGATCGCCGATCAGATCCAGAATTTTGTGAAGCGCGAACTCCTGAGGGTCTCTGAGTCCCTCGGGGTTCATGACCGATCCATCACGTTTCACAACCACGGCATTTTCGAGACTTCCGCCCAAGGCGAGCCGCTTTTCCTTCAGCATGTCGAACTCGTATTCGAATCCGAAGGTGCGAGCCCGACCGATCCGTTCGATGAAGGTAGTCTCGTCGACGACAAGATGGACGGATTGGGGCGAAATGATATTGTCCTTGTATGAAAGACGAAACGTGATCTCAAACCTGTCGGAAGGGAGAAACACGATGCTTTTGTCCCCTTCCGAAAACGCGCAGAGGTCGCGGACATCGCAAACCTGCGCGGGAACACCCTGGCCGACGATCCCGGTGTCGCGAAGCGCTTCGGCGAATCGCAGGGCGCTGCCGTCGAGAATCGGCGGTTCGGCGCTGTCGATCTCGACGATCGCGTTGTCGACGCCCATTCCATACAGGGCTGACATGACATGTTCGACGGTATGGATGACGGCTCCGCCCTCGCCCCGGATCGTCGTACCGCGCAGCACTTCCTTCACATGCGCCGCACTGGCCTGAACGAGAGGGGTGCCCGGAAGATCCATCCGCCGGAAGGCGATTCCGGAATCCGGGTCGGCCGGCTTGAATGTGAGCGTAACCGGCTGTCCGGTGTGCAAACCGACGCCGGTGAGCGTGATAGGCTTACGAATCGTGCGTTGTTCGGGGGGATGTGTCATCGGCTTCCGTCAGAAGGATTTAATATACTGAAGTTTATATATCGCATCATCATCGCCGCCGTCATCGTCACGACGGGCATATTCGAGGCTGACGCCGGGATAGGGCCGCATCTTGACCCCGTAGGACGTCTGCCCATCCACGTGCTCTCCCGCGATGATGACGAGAGGCAGGATCGTCTTTTCGACACCGACGAAGGTCTTCTTGTCGGTCGTGACAGGATCCTTGATGATACCGCCATGCAACGTCGCGGCGAAGGCTTCGAACGTTTTCGAGCCGGCGAAGTAGAAGACGCGTGAGCCGAGTGTCATTCCGGCGTCGCCGACGCCCCAGGCGATGTTGGGGATCAACCGGTCTTCCTCGAGAATATTCAGTTTGAAATTGATGACGTTCTTTCCGGACTCGGCACCGTTCAGGTGGCGCAGCAGGGACAGCTCCATCAGCTTTCCCTGGGCCTTCTGCGTGTACATGACCATGTTGTGGCCGGCATCGTTGATGTAGGAGGTTTCGCCCATCATGTATGCCGTCGGCAGCGAGATATTCGAAGAACCGAGATACCGCAGGCGCGGAGTTCCAGCCGCTTCCAAGATGCCGGTGGAAAGGGCGAACAGGATAACAAGAGTCGTCAGGAGCTGAAAAATACCGATGCGCCTCATTCCTTCTCCTCTGCTGCTTCGACGCCGAGCCTGGCCTGGATCTCCCTGACCGTCTTCACGAGCTCGGGCAGTTTGCGAATGGCCGCCATGACGCGCTTCTCCTCCATGTGCGGCTTGAGGGGAAATCCCGACATCATGCTGTTCGGCGGGACGTCCTGCGTGACGACGCCGCGAGCGGCGATCGTGCTTCCGCGGCCGACGGTGACGTGGCCTACCGTTCCCGACTGGCCCGCGAGGGTCACACGGTCTTCGAGGACGGTGCTGCCCGAGACGCCGACCTGGGCGACGATGATGCATTGTTTTCCAACCGTCACGTTGTGCGCGAGGTGGACCAGATTGTCGATCTTGGTTCCGTCGCCCACGCGGGTGCTGCCCATTGTGGCGCGGTCGATGGTGACGTTCGCCCCGATCTCGACGTCGGCCCCGATCTCGACATTGCCGACCTGCGGAATTTTCGCGTGGCCTTCGCCCGTCGACAGGTAGCCGAACCCGTCGCTTCCGATGACGGCACCGGCGTGAATGATGCTCCTGGCGCCAACCCGGCAGCCGTGGAGAAGCTTCGCGCCAGGATGCAGTCGCGCGTCGGCACCGACGGACGCGTTGCGTCCGACATGTGCCTGGGCACCGATCCAGGCTCCGGCATTGATGACGGCATCGGCATCGACGACCGCCATGGGCCCGATGATCGCCGTCGGATGGACATTCGCGGATTCATCGACGAAGGCCGTCGGATGAATGCCCGGCTTCGGCCTGGCTTCGGGGTGGAAGTATCGGAGGGCTTTGAGGAACCCTTCGTAGGCGTTCGCGAACCTGATCGACGGCAGAGGGAGTTCGCCGGCTTTTTCGGGAGCGATAACGGCCGCTGCGCGTGTCGCCTTCAGCTGTTCGAGATGTTTTCCATAGTTTTTCGCATCGGAGAGGAAGGTGATATCCGAGGATGCCGCATCGGCGAGGGCCGCAATTCCGGTGATGGCAGGACCCGGCACAGCGCCGTCAAGACGGCCGCCAAGAAGCGTCGCAAGCTCGGCCAGGGAAATGCTCTTCCCGGCAGTCTGCCTGGCTCCGGTATCGGAATGCGTGTGTATCATGCGTTCCAGCCCTTCTGTCTCTTGTGCGAGAAAGCGCCCGCGCCATCGGTCGGCACGGGCGCCCTGGGAATCAGGTCACTTGCCCTTCTTCGGGGCCGGAGCAGCTGCAGGAGCGGCTGCAGGAGCCGAGCCGCCGCCATTCAGCGCGGCCAGGACGTCGTCGGTGATGTCGACGCCGCCGAAGTAGCAGAAACGCTTTTCGAACACGGCTTCGAGGTTCTTGGACTTGGCGATGCGGGAGATCACGGCATCGACCTTGTCATCGAGAGCCTTCGAGAGTCCGCCCATCTTCTCTTCCTCGAGCTCGTAGAGCCGCTTCTGCGACTCTTCGAAAAACTTCTGAAGTTCGGAATTGGCGTTGGCGAGCGCCTCGCGCTGGGCCCGCAGCTGCGGTTCGAGGGCCTTGGCCTCGGCTTCTTTCTTGGCGTCGCGCAGGTCCTGCATTTTCTTGGCGATCTCGACATACTTCGCATCGAGGTCGGAAACCTGCTTCTTGCGCGTATCCAGGTCTTTCTGGAGCTTGGCCTTCTCGCTTTCGAGGTAGGTTTTGGTCTTCTGGGTCTCGGAATACTTCGCGAACAGCTTGCCGGCATCGACATACCCGAAGCTGAAAGCGGCACAAGCCGAAGGCAGTGCCAGCAGAGCAGCCGCCAGTCCGAGGTGCAGGAATGTTTTCTTCATGGGGGAGGGATCTCCTTATGTATTGATTAATCTCTGGATGTCAGAAGGAACTGCCGAAGTTGAAGTAGGTGCGACCCTCGTTACGGTCCGTGGCCTTGCCGTAATCGACGGCGACGGGGCCGAGCGGGGTCTGGAGCCGGATGCCGATGCCGTAGCCGGCCTTTGCGTCGAAATCCTTGGACAATTGGTTGTAATCGAGGCCCCAGGCACTACCGACGTCGTAGAACCCGACCATGTCGAAGTTCTTCGCGATGTTCTGGCGGATCTCGAAATTCCCGTAGAGCAGCTTCGTTCCGAGGAACTCACGTTCGCGATAGCCGCGAACCGTGTCGCTGCCGCCAACGGAGAACATGTCGTAGACCGGCACGAAGCCTTCGCCGATCGACGCGCGGCCGCCAACGCCCTGGACCGCGAACACGGTCTTCTTGTTGTTGGAAACCGGAATGTATCTGCGCAGTGAAAGCACGTATTTGGTGTACTGGTTGGCGCCGCGGAGAAGGCCGCCGGTCGTCTCGACCCAGAACGTATCGTGCAGACCACCCGACGGGCGGAAGCGATTGTCGCGCGTGTCCTTGTCGAGAATCGCACCCAAGCTCTGAAGACGGCCGTTCATAACCCCGATCGGTGCCGCCGCGAGAGTCTCATCGGTGGGCGTCAGGTTGATGTCCTCGTCACGGAACCGGAACGACAGGTCCACATCGCGCCGGATGCGCCGCCCGAGGGTGATGTTGCCGCCCTTGCGCTCCTCGTCGTATTCCGTGAGGGTGTCGCCAAGGCTGTAGAGGTTTCTTGTATATTTTGTGTTATACAAATCGATACCAAAGCTCCGGGGTTTGTCATTCAGCCAGGGATCGAAGTATCCGATTTCGAAGGTCTGGACGCCGCCGAACTCGGTTTTCCCGTAGATTCGCTTTCCCTCGCCCTTGAAGTTGTTCTGGGAAAGGTTCGCGAAGCCGACGAGGCCGTTCAGCGAGCTGTAGCCGCCGCCGACGCCGGCCCGGCCGGTTTTCTGCTCGACGACCTGGATCACGAGAACGATCTCCTCGGGGGTCTTGCCGGGAAGATGGTCGCGCTTCACTTCCTCGAAGAAGCCGAGGTTGTAGATGCGCTGCAGATCGCGCACGATCTTGTTGTTGTCGTAGACCTGGCCGGTCTTCACGGTCAGCTCGCGGCGGACAACCTTTTCCTTGGTCTTCTTCAGGCCTTCGACGCGGATCTCCGAGAGAATGCCCTCGGTGATCTCGACGAAGATCTTCGCGCCCTTGTCTTTCACGTAGGCGTCACTGACCTTGGAGAACAGGTAGCCTTCGCGGGCCAGCAGTTCGTTGATATTCTGGATGTCCTGCGTCAGGAGCTTCGAGTTGAAAACCGTGCCGATGCGGCTTTCCATGGCCTTCTCGATTTTTTCGTGGGAGACCTTGGTGCATCCCTTGACCTCGATGCTGTCGATGATCTCGTTTTCCTCGACCTTGAAGACGAGCAGCTTGCCCTTCGCATCGTTGCGGATCTCGGCGCCGACGTAGGAGAAGTATCCCATCTCGCCGAGCCGGGCGATCTCAGCCTGGACATCGTTCTGCTCGAGGCGGTCCCCGATCTTCATTTTGAGATTCATGAGAATCGTGGATTCGGGAATCATCTTGTTGCCTTCCACCTTGAAGCCGACGACGAGATTGCTTTCGAAACCGAAAGCGGTGCCGGCCAGAAGGGCAAGACAACAGAAAGCGCCGATCAGGAGTTTGAAAACGGTCGTGCGACTCGGGGTCATAGCACTCCTTCTATGGATAGACTAGGCTGAGCATGGGCATAATACGCACCGTTCCGAAGAATGTCAAGGAAGCGGCTCAGGATGCCGTTTTCCGTCCACATCGTCGGTGCACAGGCACGGGCATCCACATATATATCGGCTAAACATGCGCCGTCCTCCAACCACTCGGGAAAACATCGCTTCTTGTCAGGATTTTCCGCATGATTTATGCTAGATACCTGATTGTCGTGAGGAGGAATACCCGTGGCAAAATGTCCCGAGTGTCATCGTGAACTTCCCCTGAGTGGGAAATGTCCGTTCTGTCAGCGCCCCGCCGCCCCCGGCGGATTTTCCTTCAAGGACCTTCTCCAGAAGCGGACGGACGGAACTCCGCCGACTCCGCCGGCTCCGCCGCACCCGTCGGATCAACCGGTCGGGGTGAAAGAACCACCGGTTTCCTCCTTCCCGCCCGCCTCGTTCACGCCTCCGCCCACTCCTCCTGCTGTCGCGGGGGGCATGGAAAGCGGCCCGTCACCTGAAGAGCCGTTGCCCGCCCCACCGACTCCGCCGTCCATCTCCGCATTACCGCCTATTCCCGGACTCCAAACCCCCGCTGGAGGCTCGGTCCTCGCCGGGCTTCGTGCAAAAGCCGGAGCGGGCACCCCGCTTCCCCCGGCCCCGCCGTCAGCCCCGGAAATGCCGACTCTCCCCCAGCCCCCGGGAAGACCCTCTCCCGCGCCGGTTCCGCCGACGCCGTCAGAGCGCGATTCCCAGGCGTTTCTGGTCCAGAAAAAAGGGGTCGCCGACGCGAAGGCGGCTCTCGGCGAGGAAAAAACCGGGCAGGACACGAGCGTCTTCAGCTCGACCATCACCGGCCTTGGCGATGAGGAGATGGAGTGCTCGGTCCTCTCCGGCCTTCTCAACGACAGCTACATTCTCGAGGCAGCCGTCTCCAAGGGGCTGATCGCGGATCTTTTCTCCACCTCGTATTCCCGCGCGATCTGCAAGGCCATCATGGCCCTGCGCGAAGAGAACCGCGACGGCTCGCTGATCGACAAGATCATCATCAAGAACAAGCTGAAGCATCAGGGCGTGTTCGACCTGCCGATGCAGAACTACCTGAACCGGGTCATCGCGCAACCCTCTCCAACTCTCGACCAGGTGCTGCATTACCTCGAACTGATGAAGGAACAGGCGCTCAAGCGCCGGCTCAAGGAAATAGCGACCAATATACACGAATTCATAGACAATCCCGACCCCAACAAGCCGATCGCCATCGAGCATTTCACCACGACGGTCATCGAGGATATCCGCAACGTCCAGAAGGCGAAGGCCACCAAGCGCATCAACCTGGTGAAAGAGGAGATGCGCGAGATCATCAAGGATATCGACGAACGCGAAGTGAAGGGCGAGATCGAGATCATCGGCTACTCGTTCGAGCCGTTCCATTACCTGAACGTCGCCGTCTCGGGCTTCCGCAAGGGTTTCATGTATGCCATCGCCGGAGCGCCGCGACGCGGTAAGACGACGTTCACCCTCGAGCTCGCAACCTCGGTCGCGACGAACTGCAAGATTCCCGTGCTGTTTTTCACCTACGAACAGACGAAGAAAAACCTGACCTACCGCCTTCTCGCGAAGGAAAGCCGGCTGAACCCCGACTCCCTGCAGCGCAAGAAGGTCCGCTCCGACATGATCATGGATGCGAAGTTCATGGGCGGCTGGAAGCGCATGCAGTCCTACATGGACTACTTCTATATCGTCGAGGCGACGAAGGCCGACACGATCGACCGTATCCGCACCTACGCCTACAACGTCATGCAGGACTTCAACACCCACGATTTGATGATCTTCGTCGACTACATCCAGAAGATGCCGCTATCGCGGGCATACATGGACGAAAAGTTCAAGGTCGAGGAGATCTCGACCGAGCTGAAGGCCCTTTCCATCGAGCTGAACAACCCGATCATGACGATCAGCTCGCTGTCGAAGGAAGGCTGTATGATCGACGCGACGGAAAGCCCCGAGCGGCCGACGATGTATCACTGCAAGGGGTCGGGCGATCTCGAATACGATCTCGACTGCGCCATGATTCAGGCGAAAGACTGGGGCGACACGAAGGAGCTGCACAACCAGCTCATGCACAAAGCGGAAGAGATGGGCAAAGACCCGACGCGCGTTCCCAAGGTCGATGTCGTCAACCTGTATCTCGACAAGAACCGCGACGCCCCGGAAGGCATCTACTCGACCCTCCAGTATCTGTTCTTCATCGAGGACAACAAGTTCATCGAGCTCGGCCCGAAATATGACGACGACCGGTACCGGTTCAGCAAGATCGAGTCGCTCGTCAACGACCTGATCGAGCGGAACTACATCATTTTCTTCGACAAGGAAAAGGACGCCTCGATGCAGAAGGGCCGCGTTCAGATCAAACTCAAGAACGTCTGATCGGACGAAGCGGCTCATTCCATCGCCCCGGAGGGCACATGAAAAATAATATCATCATTTATATAGCAAAATCTTTTTGTGTGCTCATAGCCGTCGCGGCATGTTCGGCTCTCCTTTCCGGCTGCGCGGCGGGCAAGTCGGGCCTGATGCAGATCACGCCCCAGCAGTATTTTTACTCGGCCAAGGAGAAGCTCGAGACGATCAACGAGCGCGCCTACGACATCCGCGACCTCGACGAGATCATCCGGGTGCTCCAGAGCGCCGAGAAGGACGCGAAGTCCGGCGAGATCATCGACAAGTCTCGGCTGTATCTCGTTCTCGCCTGTTCGTTGAAGGCCCGCAAGCAGTATCAGAGCAACATTCTCAAGGGCGAATACCTGGCGAACCGGCCCGAGCCGTTCTTCGTGCTCGACGTGAAACCCGTCCAGGAAACGCTGCGCGAGGCAAAGAAGTGGCTCCGGAGTTGCGAGGCGGGCTGGAAGACGAAGTCGCTCGATGCCGACCTGCAGTTCGTGAAAGGGTATTACTACACGCAGAAGATGCTGACGCAGAAAGGCAGCGAGCATCGCGAAAGTCTCTGGATGGCCGCGAACGCGTTCAGGCGCTGCATCGGCATCGCCCCCGACTACAAGAGCGATTTTCGCCTGTTCGGGAAGGAGCTGACCCCGCGCGAGGTGCGCCTGAAGCTGATCGAGTGTCTCGCCCTGGGCGGCGAGGTCGCCGAAGCCTACGGTCTCGTCTCGGAATACACGTTCACGCCGATGCCTGCACTGACGCCGCTTTCGGCGCGCGCCGACTACGCCTGGATGCACATGAAGGGCCTCGTGCTCGCCATGATGGGGCGCTATGAAGAAGCTGCCGAGCTCTTGAAGCGTTTCAAGATCGTTCCTCCGCAGGATTATCCGACCGTCGAAGAGGCACTCTGGGTGCTGGAAGGCGTGTATGACCGGCTCGCCGAGACGACCGACGACGACACGTGGCGCATGGAGGCCCGGATCGTGGCATCGATGCTGAAGCAACTGAAGGGGCCGTATTCGAAGGAAAAATACACGACGGCTTCGAACATATTCCCTCGATGGCTTCCGGGTGACGAGACCTTCTTCGAGGCTCTCGTGCAGTTCCACCGGGGCGATTTCGACAAGGCCCGCGACACGCTCGTTCCCATCGCCCGCGGCGGGATGATGTCGAGGGCGAACCGTCTGTTTTCGCGCGTGCTGGCCCTCGAGACGGAGCTGTATGCCGGCCGCAGCGTTGCGGACGACCTTCTCGAAGAACTACTCGGCATCGCCGTCGACAGGCAGCTTTCTCCGCTGCTCAGAGAGCGTCTGGGCTATCTGCTTGCCCGCTACGTCATGGGAGAAGCGGAGGAGTTCAAGCAGGGGCGGCTCGAAGGCGAGAACCAGACGTTCGTCAAGGCGATCCTCGGCCGGCCGTGGGCTCTGTCACTCAAATACAGACGCGGCGACTGGCTGAAACCGAACGAGATCCCCGGAGGTGAATCCGGCACTCCGGAAAAGGAAGGCGCAACAGCCGCAACAGAGCGCCGTGCGCCTCGTGAAAAACCAACTGCCGGCAAACGTCCCCTGCAGGAAAGCGAGCGTCTGTTCAACGCATTTCCCGTTCGCGAGTCGAAACGAGCGCCGCGCCGGCGCGACTTCGCCACGCTTGTTGCCGAGGTCTACGCAAATAGATCCGAAGACTGGATCACCAGCGCGAACCTGAACCTGATCGCCCTCCCGCAGATGACGCTTCTCGGCGGAGGCCGTATCGTCGGCAGGGAAGAAGAGGGCAAAGGCTGGCTCTTCAAGGGCGAGGATATCGACGAACTGCGGCGGGGCGGGCGGTATCTCGCCATTTTTGAATACGCC
>JAKJFL010000373.1:0-4045 GCA_022704935.1 Candidatus Rifleibacteriota bacterium | reverse complement strand
GAAGAGCATGAACGTATTGCGGGCAAGGCCCAATCTGGATGGAAGCCAGATGTCATGATGCCCGACAATCCACGATGGTTTTCTCCTCCTCTTTATGGTCTCAAAACATATGGCGACTTATTTACGGATCGGCAGTTGGTGGCATTGACGATGTTCTCTGATCTGGTGCAGGAAGCCCGGGCAAAAGTCATCGAAGACGCCTGCGTCTCCGGCTGGACCGACGACGGCCTCCCCCTCGACCAGGGCGGCACAAGGGCGTCAGCATACGCTGATGCAATCGCTACATATCTTGCCTTCGCCGTTGACAGATGTTCAGATTTTTCGAACAGTGCTACTCGTTGGGTGCCTGGAAATCAAAAAGTAATGAATCTTTTTGGGAAACAGGCTATTGCCATGACATGGGATTTTCCAGAGGCAGCACCACTTGCGAACACTGTTGGTGGTCTTGTCACTATTACTGATTATATAAGCAAATGTATCATAAAACTGCCTCGCGGTGCGGTTGAAGGAAATACGTTACAAGCAGATGCCTGTGTATGTCATGCTGTAAAAAATAAAGTTGTTTCAACTGACCCACCATATTATGACAATATCGGCTATGCAGATTTGGCAGATTTTTTTTACGTTTGGCTCCGTCGTTCTTTGAAGACAATATACCCACGTTTATTTGAAACAATGGCTGTTCCAAAGGCTGAAGAATTGGTCGCAACACCATATCGGCATGGCAGCAAAGAAAAAGCTGAAACCTTTTTTCTTGGCGGAATGACGACTGCGATTCATAATCTTGTATTGCAGACCCATCCTGGGTTTCCCGTTTCAATTTACTATGCGTTCAAACAATCCGAAACAAACGAAGTCGGAGGAACAAGTTCTACAGGCTGGGAAACATTTCTTGAAGCTGTAATCAAAAGCGGATTTGCTCTCACGGGGACTTGGCCTATTCGAAGCGAGCAAAGTAGCAGAATCATTGGAATGAACACCAACGCATTGGCATCCTCCATCGTCCTGGTCTGCCGCAAGCGGCCGGTGGATGCCGAGACGATCTCCCGGCGCGAGTTCATCCGGGAACTCGATGCGGTTCTTCCCGAGGCGCTCGACGAGATGACGCGGGGAGTGAAGGGCGTTTCCCCCGTCGCGCCGGTCGATCTTTCGCAGGCGATCATCGGGCCCGGCATGGCGATTTTCTCGAAATACAAGGCCGTTCTCGAAGCCGACGGCTCGCCCATGACGGTGAAGACGGCCCTCACCCTCATCAACCGTTTCCTCGCCGAAGACGACTTCGACCACGACACCCAGTTCTGCCTGCACTGGTTCGAGACCCACGGCTGGAACGCCGGCCCGTTCGGCGATGCCGACGTCCTCGCCCGCGCCAAGGGCACCAGCGTCGACGGCCTCAAAGATTCCGGGGTCGTCGAGGCCGGCCGCGGCAGTGTGCGCCTGTTCCGATGGGTCGAGTATCCCGCCGACTGGAACCCCCTCACAGACAACCGCACCCCGGTCTGGGAGGCGATGCACCAGATGATCCGCGCCCACCAGCAGGCCGGCGAAGAAGCCGCCGGCCGCCTCCTGGCCGCAATGCCCAGCCGCGACGAAGCCATCCGCCAGCTCGCCTACCGCCTCTACACCCTCTGCGAACGCGCCGGCCGCGCCGAAGACGCCCGCTTCTACAACGAGCTCATCACCGCCTGGCCCGGCATCGAATCCGCCGCCTCCGCCGCCGGTCGCACCGGCACCCAGCAGAAGCTGGACCTCTGAAAAGTGAGCTGAATCATGATCGATGCGTTGACCGCCGAAAACTTCACCGTTTTCAAGAAGAACGCCTTTTCATTTTCACGGGGCCTGAATGTGCTCATCGGAGAGAACAGCACAGGAAAAAGCCTCCTGCTGAAGCTGAACTACTGCTTTCTGCGGGCTCTGTTCGAGTGCCGTCGCGTTTCCGGGGAGGCCCGCTCCAAGAGTATGGTTCTCGAATTCGAAAAGCGACTTACGGACGTTTTCAAGCCAGAATCTCTCGGAAGCCTGATCCATCGCGGCAAGGCGACGAAATCGAACCTGGTGTTCTCGGCCAACGGCGGAACATGTTCCATGGACCTCGGTCCGAACTATATCGACTGCCATGGAAGCGAAATTGCCGACGAAGCGTCCGCACCGGTGTTCATCCCACCGAAAGAGATCCTGTCGTTTTTCCAGGGATTCACGAGCTTGTATGACCTTCGCGAGATCAGCATCGACGGCACCTACAACGATCTCTGCCTGAGCGTCAATCTGCCGGAACTCCGTGAGAAGCACCGGGAAAAACTGCTGATGCTGATCCAGGAGCTCGAAGAGGCCATCGGCGGCCGGATCATCATCGAGGAGGGGCGAGTCTATTTCCTTCCAAAGCGGGGAAAGAAGCTTGAGGTCAATCTCCTCGCCGAGGGATACCGGAAACTCGGAATGATCGCTCTGTTGATCAGATCGGGCGGCATTGCGGCCGGAAAAACCCTGTTTTGGGACGAACCCGAAGCCAATCTCAACCCTCGCCTGATCTCTCTTCTTGCGAAGGCCCTGATCGTTCTTGCCAGAAACGGGGTTCAACTGTTCCTGGCCACCCACAGCCTGTTCCTCACCCGTGAGTTGGTCATCCAGGAGAGCGCCTGGAAGAACGGCGGAGCCGCTCCCCGCTACTTCGCACTCGCCCGGAAAGGGGACGGGGTCGTCGTATCGCAGGGTGACTCGATCGACGACATCGAGCCGCTGGCACTCCTCGATGCGGATCTGGAACAGTCCGGACGTTATCTCGACCTGATCGGAGGCTGAGATGATCACGATACGGGAGGGTGGACTGACGTTCGATTTTCCTGACACCTGGACCGCCAGTTCGTTCGATAGATGGTCGTATTATATAAATCAGTTTTCCAAAACGGGCGGGCAAGGGAGGCAGGGTGTCAAGGCGGTCGATATCCTCGCGCTCGATCCCGACAGGACGGCCTGGTTCATCGAAGTGAAGGATTACCGGCGCCATCGACGAACAAAACCGATTGACTTGGCCGACGAGGTATCGAAAAAGGTATTCGACACCCTTGCGGCTTTGTTGCCTGCAGGCATTTGGGCGGCCGAGGAGGAAGAGAAACGGACGGCTCGTGACATGCTCAAGGCCCGCGGGCTTCGGGTCGTCCTTCATCTCGAACAGCCCAGGCACCCGTCGAAACTGTTCCCTCGATCGTTCGATCCGAGCGTCGTTCTCATGAAGCTCCGGCATCATCTGAAGGCGATAGATCCGCATCCGATTGTCATGGACACGGATCGGCAAGGTCCCGTGAAATGGAGGGTCTCATAAAACGTATGACTAGCCTCAAACCGTGGCGTGAAACAGCCGTTCCGCATGAAGACGTCCTGAAAGGCACCTTCCAGCAGGCCGAGTTCGCGGCCGACATCTCGCGGGTGCATGACGGCACCGCTGTTCCCGAATATGGCGATCCAGTCCAGTTTTTCTCGCGCACGTTCATCACCGAAGGCATGCGGCTGTTGCTCGACTCGGTCATCAAACGCGTCACGAGCCGGGGCGGCGACCCCGTCATCCAGCTCCAGACGGCGTTCGGCGGCGGCAAGACGCATACATTGCTTGCCGTATACCATCTCGCAAAAGGCCAGGTTTCGGCCGATGCCCTCGACGGGATTCCCTCCCTGCTCACGACGGCCGGGGTGGATGCCCTGCCGAAAACCCATGTTGCCGTTCTTGACGGCGTGAAGCTGTCTCCCAGCCAGCCGCAGCAGCACGGCAAACACCTGGCCCGCACTCTCTGGGGCGAACTGGCCTGGCAGCTCGGCGGTGAAGCGGCCTACGAGATGGTCAAAAACGCGGACGTTTCAGGCACATCCCCGGGCAAGGAGCTCCTGGCCCGGCTGATCGCGGAGCACGCGCCCTGCGTCATCCTCGTCGACGAGCTGGTCGCCTACGTGCGTCAGCTCGGCGATACGCCCGGCCTCGCGGGCGGCACCTACGACGCGAACCTCTCGTTCATCCAGGCGCTGACCGAGGCGATGAAAGCCGTGCCGAACGCGG
>JAKJFL010000372.1:0-4050 GCA_022704935.1 Candidatus Rifleibacteriota bacterium | reverse complement strand
TCTTTCATGCGATCGTCGATGTTCAGATAGACGAACTTGTCGGCCCGCGCCGCGTCGGAAGGCCGCGCGCAGCCGAGGAAGATCTTTCCCCGTCGGCCTGGGTCGGCATGCATGATCAGCAGGGTCCGGTCGTTGTTGTTCATGCACTTGCCGTTGAACTGGTCGAACTCGCCGAGGCAATCGCGCACGAAAAGCACGTAATCGTTCGCGGCCGTCGACGTATAGCCTTTTCCCGCACGCTCAGCCGGGGTGCTTCGCATGCAGAGTCGCTTGAGATCGAACTCCTCGACGAAGACGGATGAGCGGCTCCGGCCGCCGGAGCGGAGGGTCACCGTGACGCTCAGCGCGAGCGTCGCCTGGTATTCTCCCTGGTAGGCGCTGCGCTTCGATTTTCCGCCGAAATTCTCGATGAGCGTGTCGTCGACGTCGCGAAGCTGGGCCAGGGCGTCGATCGTGCCGTTACCACCGACAAGGCGGTCGATGAGAGCCGCCGTGGCCGGGAGCTCCTGGAGCGTGATGGGAACCCGATTGTCAGGCTTCCCGGGATTGGCGAGCATCAGTCTCAGCGCCGGGTTCGTGCGCAAACGGGACTGGAAACCACCCCGCCACTCGTCGATGACGCTCTGGGCGATCAGTCGGGCAATATCGTCGCGGTAAAACACCTGGAAGATATTCTTCGATTGGACGGTCGAGCGCATGAACGCAATGCCCAGCGTCATCATCAACGACACCAGCACGATCACGAGGGGAAGAATCATTCCCCGTTTCCGAGCGCTCCGTTTCAAACGTTCCTCCCGCATCCCTCATCTCATTCTAGAAGGGACCACCTGCATCGTCAACAAGACCCGCCCCGTGTTCCTGATATGTGGATTCCGTTACAATAGCCGATCCGCAGATGAAATCCTGAAAATCTTCTTTTCAAGGAGTTTTCGGCGCATACGGAAAATCAGGTGGTTACAGGGGTTCGTTCCTATCGATTCTTCATCTGCTCTCCATCTGCGGATGCGTTCCTGAAACCGAGATTTTTTCATCGGAGTGTCTTTGTGATTCGGCGGTCGTGAAACCCGATACGCGTGCCCTGCTTTGACAATCCGCATACATTCTGGTACGCTCACCCCATGCCAAGTCCGCTTCAAATCGAGGTTCCAGACGCGGCCCCGCGCCCTGATACGCCGCAAGACGCCGACGGGGGCACGCGCCATGCGCATCGCGGAGCTTACGAGCATCTGTGGGCGGAACACCGGTATTCGATCGTCGGCCTTTCGATCAAGCACTCCCGGACGGCGGCGGGAAAGCTCGGAAGAACGCCGCACGTCCTGTCGTTTCTCGGGTTTCTCGCGAGACACCGGAACGAGCGGCGACGCGGGCTGAACCATGCGCTGCTGAGCGTCTACGATCATCTACAGCCGCACCTGGAACGGTTGGAACGGGAAAAACTCGTCGAGGCGATTCTTTCCGGCGATTCGAACATCGACCGGATGCTCTACGACCTGGTCTGCTCGACGCAGAAGGCCGGCCTGTACGGCTGCCGGCTGTTTTTCCCGCCGCGCGCGCTGAACAAATTCTGGGATTACGGCGAGCAGCCGGGCCTGCAGGTTCTGCTGGGGCCTCGAATGGTCCACATCCCCTTCGCAGTCGTCAGAAAGCGCCTCGAGAGCCTTTCGGGCATACACGGAGCCGGCCTTCACGAGCGACTCGCGGCGCTGAAAGCCGGGGTTTCCCGCGACGAGTACGACACCTGGCCGGAACTGTTCCGGATGGCCTTGGAAGACCATCTCCTGGTCGCCGTGCTGCCGACCGCGGTCAGGCTCCATCCGCGGGTCGGGCTGCCGTTTCCCGAAGCGGCCGTTGAGGACGTCGGGCCGATGCATGCGGCCCTGCTCGCCCTGGAACGCCTCTGGGATGCGGACCCGGAAATGGTCCCCCATCTGCCTCCCGTCGAGCACTGGCGCGCGGCGATGAGCCCCGAACGTCTGCCCTGGGCCCGCCCGGTCGAGCCAGATAGTATAGATATAGCTATAGGAATGGTCAGCGAGGAGTTCGCGGACCAGCTCGACCTCGAATGCGGGCGGAAAGCCGGAAACGAGGCCGTTCCGGACGAAGGCCCAACGGAGAACCGCGAGGAAGCACCGGAAAGTGACGAAGACGATGTTCCCGGGCTCGACTGACTGAAGAAGCCTACATGCTCGCGTAGGAGTGGAGCCCTGCCAGAAGCAGGTTCACGCCGAACAGGGTGAACAGCGTCACGAGGAAACCCGTGATCGACAGGAACGCTGTCCAGGTGCCGCGCCAGCCCCGTGTCAGCCGGACGTGTAGGTAGAGCGAGTAGACCAGGAAGGTGATGAGAGCCCAGGTTTCCTTTGGATCCCAGCCCCAGTAGCGGCCCCAGGCCTTGTTGGCCCACACCATGCCGAAGATGATTGCGCCAACTGTGAACAGCGGGTAGCCGAGAGCGATCGCGCGGTATGTCAAATCGTCGAGCGTCGCGGCCGATGGCAGCCAGCGCTCGGCCGTGCGGCCGACGACCCCGCGGTACAGGTATGCCATGAAGATCAGGATGCCAAGGAAGAACAGGACGGGAAGGACAACCCACAGAACCAGCGTGCGGCCCTCCTCGCCCGGCGTCCCTTTCTCGATGTATCTCCAGGCCAGCCACGTCATCACGGCCAGGAACGCGGTCGGCAGGCCCGCGACGACGACGGCGCACACGGACTTTTCGCCGCCCTCGGCCGGCGGCGGCTCATCGGACGTCGCGCGGCCGGCATGACCTTCGATCAGGCGGCGCAGGCAGAAAAGGTAGCTGATCACGAAACCGAGGGCGAAGCAGGCCTCTCCCAGGAATGCGACGGCGACGTGGAGATACAGCCAGTAGGACTGGAGAGCCGGCACGAGAGGCCGCGCATCGCGCGCGAAGACGGAGGCGATGCCGATCATCAGGACGGCGAGCACCGCCGACCCCGCTTCGGCAAGGGCGACCGGGGTTTTACGGGTGAAGGCGATCGAAACCCACGCCAGACACGTGGAGAGGGTCACCAGCGACTCGTACATGTTGGAAAGCGGCGGGTGACCGGCCGATGCCCAGCGTATCCCCAGGGCCGCCGTCGCAATAGCGGCGGCGGCAATCGTCGCGACGCGGGCCTTCGAATACCAGGCGCCGCGGTTTAGGGTGGCCGCGGCCGCGTGGCCGATGAAGGCGATCATATACAGGCACATTGCCAGCGTGAAACACCCGGTTTCGAGATTCAAGCCCGTTCCTCCGGTGACCGGCCATCGGGCGCCGACGGCGCCGGCGCGGCCGTGATTTCCTCGAGCAGAGCCTTCAGCATGACCGCGGGCCGGTTGCCTGACACGGCAAGCCATGCCGAACCGTCTGAACGGCGCAGCAGCCACACTTCATAGTATCCGATATAAAATGTCAGGCACAGGCCGAGCGTCATCAGGAGACAGCCCGCCCAGACGACCGGCACGCCGGGATCATGAGCAACCCGGAGGCCACTCTCATAGACCGGTTCGGCGGAGAGGACCTCGAATCGGTACGGCAGGGTGTTCGCATGGCCGGAGAGTTCCGACATCTCGGGCAGGAAGGCCCAGCCGCGACCGGCGACTTTGCCGTCCGCCCCGTAGGCGACGACGTGGCCGGCCGGGTTGCGCAACTCGTCCGACACGCTGACGACGCGCTCGCCCATGATCCGGAAGTCGGGCAGAAATTCGATCAGAACGAACGTGTTGTTGCTCCAGCCAGGCTTGAACGGCTTTCCGATCTCGAGCGTGAACGTCGCAACAGTTGCGTCGGGACCGGTCGCTCCCGGCCGCATGGCCGCCAGGGAGACCTTACGGTATTTTTTCTTCCAGTCGGCCTGGTAGAAGGTGTATTCGCCCCAGGAGAAGGGCTGGTTCACCCGAGCGACGCCGCTCGCGGGCTCGTGGCCGGCCCCCGAGACGGTGATCCGGGAGTTCCAGCTTTTGACGCTCGGGGCTTCGTCCGGCGTAGCGTCGTGATACTCGACCCAGAGCTGTTCGAACTTCACCCGGCACGCCGGGTTCAACAGC
>JAKJFL010000371.1:0-4051 GCA_022704935.1 Candidatus Rifleibacteriota bacterium | reverse complement strand
GGTGCCGGCGGAAACCACTCGCGCATGAGAACGCGCGCGCGGAGGTCCAGCACATTCGCTTCGATGAACTTAACGAGCATCTCGAGCTGCCGTGATGAACTTGCCGGTTCGCCGTCGAGCACGGTATCGAGCTGCCCGGCGGCGTCGATGATGCGGTTGTAGGGCGCAAGGGCGTCGGATGCGAGCGTTGGGTGAAACTCGTTCAGCCACGCCGTGAACGAGGCGCAGGTCGATTTCATCTCCTGGAACCTGTTCCCGACGCGATCCTGTTCGAGGCGGATAAGCAGTTCCGACCCGGTGAGGAACCTGCGTTTGATCGGGCTCATGCCGACGGCCTCGAAAAAGATCCCGAGCCGGCCGCTCAGGGCGAGCACGGCATCGTGCGCATCGGTGTAATTCTTCTCCTCGACAAGTTTGCGTATCCTGCCGATCCGTTCCGCCGCCTCGTTCATCTTGGCGGCCCAGGTGATGTCCTCACGCGCCGCTTCGGGCGGGTTCACGTTGAACTTGTTGGAAAAGGCCAGCCAGGCTTCCATGACTTTCACCAGGCTCCCCGGCACTTGTTCGAGTTCCTTGTATTTCAGGGCCGTGCCGAGAAGATTGAGTGAACGGTTGAACTCCTTGATTCCCAGGCTGAACGCGCTGTTGGGATCGTTCGACGTCATCAGGGAGATCAGCGTGTCATCGCAGGCGCGCGCGGGCAATGCGGACGAAATCGAGAAAAAAGCTAAAGCAAATGGTATATAAGATATGATACAATATTTATTCAGACGCACACTTCCTGCCTCCGCATGGAAATGCCGCGCAGAAGGCCGAGCGGCCCGGTCATCATCATGTCGCCCCCGGGCGATGCCTCGACGAACGGGTTGAGACCGCTCTGTTCGATCAGGTGCCGCTGGGGCCCGGTCACGACGACGCCGGCCAGGTCGGAAAACGCGGCGGGTTCGAAGGTCACGCAGCCGTTTCCCTCGTCGTCGAACACCTCGTCGGTCGAAAGCGTTCCTTCCGCGAGCCGTTTCATGAAGTCTGCCATGGCCTCGGGCCTCTTCTTGAGAATGCGCGTGTGGTGCTCGAAGAACGAGAGGATGCGGCTGCCGTTCATGATGCAGGCCATCGTGTGCCCGTTCCCGTAATTGATGTACAGCACCGGGCCGCGCAGGGCGGCGACTCTCGGGTCGAGGCCGCATCCGAGAATGGCCGAGAACGAGGTGTCGATCAGCACGGTGCGGAGCGTGTGGTCGAAGTGCTTCACGCACCTGGCGCCCGAAAAGAGCCGGCCAAAGACGTCGGGAAGGTCGGTGTCGGTGAAAACCAGCGCGCGGGGGGAGGGATCGCCGGCGAGATGGTCGAGGAAGTATTTGAACCGGTTCCGTCGCGAAGACTCCTCGCTCGTGTTGTAGCCGTGGTCCTGGGCCGAGATGCCGATGACCTTGATCTTTTTCGTGTCGATGCCGAACCGGCCGAGCAGGTCGTAATACAGCGGCAGTTCGATCTCGTCGAAAACGTGCGTGGGTTCCTCGACCCGTTCGACGATCTCGATTCCGGCGGCTTCAACCTCTTCGATGTTGTTGCGGACGGTGAAGGCGGGCATTTCCTCCATGACGACGCGGTTTCCGTTGGCACGGTGGCGCGTGAGAACTTTCGCGAGATACCCGCCGCCCATCGTGTAACCGGAAACGCGCAGCTCTCCCTCGTGACGTTCGAGCCGGTTGGCCATCACGAGCGCCGGCGTCGGCACGACGAGCTTGATGTTGTTTTCTAGGGTGTGGCGCGCCGAAAAGTGCATTACGTCCTTGGTGCCGGTTCCGATATCCATCACCAGGGTGTCGGGAATTTCAAACGGTGACAGCATGATGTGCTTCCTCAGCCGATAAATCGGCACTCGACGAGTTCGCCGGCCTTGATCTGTGGCCTGTCGCCAGGAATTCTGACGAGGAGATCCGAACCGAGAAGTGAAGAGAGGAAATGGGAATCCTGCTTTTCCAGCGTTTCGGCGGCCGGCCCCGATGCCGTGCCGACAAGCCGTCCCCGTTGGAAATCGTCGCGGCCGGTGCGGTTCGTCGCATCTTTCGTCAGGGGAAGCAGGACGCGGCGGTGATCGGGATCGGCGCTTCCCTGCATGCGTGCCAGGAAGGGGCGCAGGAACAGCTCGGCCGTCACGGCGGAAGACGCCTGGTTGCCGGGAAGCCCGAAATACGGGGTTTTGCCGATCCTTCCGAACGTGAGCGGTTTGCCCGGCTTCATTGCGATGCCTCTGACGGAAACGGCGGCCCCGATGATGTCCAATGCGGCGGCGAATGGGTCTTTCCGACCCATCGAGATACCGCCGGAGGAGACGACGATGTCGCCCAGCTCCGCGGCTCGCCGGAGGGCGGCCTCGGCGGAGCCGGGGTCGTCGCGGATGATGCCGAGATCGAGCGGCTCTCCGCCGGCCGAGCGGATGAGGGCTTTCAGGATCGGGGTGTTGGTGTTGCGAACCTGCCACGGCAGTGGGTGTTCGAACGGCATGACGATCTCGTCACCGGAGACGAGAACGCACACCCGCGGCCGGCGGGCCATGCGGACGACGGTCCGGCCGAGTGACGCCGCGATGCCGACGGCATACGGGGTGAACCGCACACCCGCGGCCAGAACGATATCGCCCGCGCGACGGTCGCGTCCGCGACGTCGGATATAGGTGCCCTCGGGAGGGAGACTGCGAACCAGGAGGTGGGTGCCTGGGGAAGAAAGCTCGGCGTCCTCGATCCTGATGATCGTGTCGGCCCCGGCCGGGAGAACGCCGCCGGTCGCAATATACGCTGCATGCCCTTCGGGAAGCGCCTCGAGCGGATGGCCGGCGTCGATCCCGGTCGTGAGCGGGAGGGAAACCGGGGCTCCGGAGGTCGCGGCAACGGCGTCGGAACGCCTGAAACAGTAGCCGTCCATCGCCGAGTTGTCGGCCATGGGCAGATCTTCGGGGGCGGCGATGTTCTCGGCGAGAATGCGTCCGGGGGCCGCATCGAGAGAGACTGGCTCGTTCTCGAGCACGGAGCCGGCGGCGGCTTCCATTATCGTGGCATAGGCTTCGTCGAAGGTTTTCATCTCTGCATTGTAGCTCAGACGGCGGGAGAAATCACCTTCAGGGAGTGAAGACCAGCTCGAGAAGAAGCGGCCTCTCGCGGAGGGCCTCGAGACGGGTGATCTCGAACGTCTCGCGGAAGGAGGTCCCGCGCACGAGGGGCGTCATTTCCTGGCGAATGGGGAAGGAAACCGAGACACCGTTTCCGGTTCCGAGCCGGAGTGCCCCTCCCTGTCGAAATGCCGGTGCGACAACGGACGGAATGTCGATCGGTGTCGTCGCGACCGGATACTCGATCAGGCCGGCGGCCGGATCGACCTCTTCGCCGGAGGCTGGAACGACGGGGAGCGCCTGTAGAGCCTGTCTGAAGGCTGCATCGGTCGAAACCGCCTTCGAAAGATTCGCCAGCGTGTTGGCCAGGAGCTGCCTGCGGGCCGGCGAATGGGTTTTCCCACCCTGGAGTTCACGGACCAGCATCTTTCCGAACACGGTCAGGCAGGCTTCCAGACGTTCCTCTTCTCCGCGGCGCTCGGATGGATCGAGGAGCTGGAACCGTTCTGCTCTGGCATCGGCCTCCAGGCAGATCGTCCACAGAGTTGGCCGGAGGGAAGCGAGAGCGCGAACCCATCGGTCGAGAAAATCCCTGGCTTTCGTGAAGACGTTGATTCTCTGGATTTTCCGCCCTGTCCAGAGTTTGGTGCCCCGCAGAAGGAGGAATCGCGATTGAATGGCGCGCTGTGTATCGGACGGAGCCGTCTCCGATCCCTGGTCGTCGGGGCCTGGCGTCGGAGATTCCGCGGGGACGAATTGAAGCAGTTGGGGCCGAAGGGGATGAGCGTTCTTCTGCCTCCAGGCATGGCGGCCATCCGGCCTGCTAAGCTCCGTTGCGGGGGGGTGAAGGAGCGTATGAAGGCGCAGGATTCCCCCGAAGAGCCCTGCCATGAGCAGTGTGAGCAAAAGAGCGGCTTTCCATCCACCTTTCGCAAGACCGGA
>JAKJFL010000370.1:0-4059 GCA_022704935.1 Candidatus Rifleibacteriota bacterium | reverse complement strand
GGTTCCGTATGACGAACTTCGCCCGCAGCCGAAGGCCCTCGGGGGTTCGAACGACACCGCCGGCATCGAAGACATACGGTTCGATGCCATATTTTATTGAATATGATATTATATTCCGTTCGTCCCGCGTTCCCGTCGAGCGAATGCAGAAGGCGGATAAGCGCTCGAGACGCTTTTCCGTACTGATGAAGGGATCGAGGCGGGTGGCGACCCCGGCCAACGTGGAGTCGAGACGGGCGGCGGCGACTTCCAGCCGGTATTCCCGCTCGATGCGCAGGACGTACAGCCCGAGGGCCGCAAGCAGAAGAGGCGGTAACAGGCCGCACAGGGCGGCGATGATCCAGAGCCTTCGGGTGTCACGACAGCCCGGCCCTGCACCACTCATGCCGACTCAGCGGCAGTCACTCGGCTGCGGCGGCGAGGGCTGATGCGGCATCGGGTTTTTCACTTGCGAGGTAGAAGAACCCCGACATCTCGAGCACCGCTGAATGATGTTTGTCCAGGCCATGCACGGAGATATGGCCGTCGTTGTCGTCGATGACCCGGCTTGCGACATCCAGCAGGGCGGCAACGCCCGGACTGCTGATCAGCTCGATTCCGCTGAAATCGATGACGTAGCGCACGATTCCCTGCTGGAGCGACGATTCCACATGGTCCTTCATCGTCGCTCCGCCGGTGCCTTCGAGATATCCTTTCAGGGCCAGCACGAGCACGTCGCCTTCACGCCGGGGTGTGAACGAGAATTTCTGGACCATGGCCTACCCTCCGATCGGTTTATGCGAAGGGCATTCTACCCGTTTTCATTCCCTGTCACAACCGCTGAACCATAGAAGACACTGTATCAGCAGATAGGATCAGGGAGGCTATTGATTCCTGCATCATATCGAGTCATGCAGAATACCCCCCACCCGTTCGCCCTGAGCTTGTTCGAAAGGCGAGAACCTCTCGTGCTTCGACAGACTCGGCACGAACGGGATGGTTTTCACGGTGAAACGGCCGGAAATAAAAAATGTGTCGGCGGCGCGACACATTGAAAGGGAGTTAGGGATATGGTTGTCGTCCCCGTCAGGCTATCTTCAAGTTGAAGATGAACCTCACGTGAACTTCATATAGATGATCGACAGGATTGGCAGGTATCCGAAGAGGTTTTTTTCACTCTTTTTCGATTGTCCGCTGAAATGCGCATCAGCACGCACTTCGACAGATTTCTTTTTTGGGACTTCATACCGGCCGCGGCGATGACGATAGATACCCTTGAACGCATGAAAACCAGTTTCGGGAGGCCGCCGAATGAATAACGAATACCTGATGACGATTCCCGAGTTGATGAAATTCCTTCAGGTCAAACGCAACACGATTTACACCCTGAGGAAGCTCGGGTTGCCCACCGTTAAAATCGGCCGTTCCGTAAGGTTCCGGGTCGCAAGTGTGCTCACCTGGCTGACCGACATGGAACACACCGGCCAGGGAAGCGTGAACGCCCTTGTCAAGAGCGATTCTTCACACCTGCTCTGATATCACCATGTCCGGTTCATCCGCGGAGATTTTCGGTCTGCTGACGTTTTCCCTCACCGTGGGAATGCTTTTCAGCAGAACGTGTTTCGGGTTGATCGAAAACTGGAACGAAAGCGCCCGGGCCGATGCCGGTCCGAGGCGCAGACGTCGTTGAGCAGGCGTTTTCCCGGCTACCGATAGAGCCTGGTATAGTTCCACCAGCTTCCCATGACTTTCTTGTAATAGTCGCGCGTTTCGGGAAGCGGCACCCGGTCCAGTCTCGTCAGAACCGGAAGTTGCGCATAGGGTCCCTGCTCGACCTTGCGGGTGATGTTTCCCTGGCCGCCGTTATAGGCCGCCGCGGCGAGGAACAGATCGCCCTGGAACAGGTCGCGCAGGTATCCCAGATACCAGACGCCGAAGGCAATGTTGCGATCAGGGTTCCACAGGGATTCAGATGAAAATTTGCCTTTGATCCCGAGTTTTCCGGCAATCCATTTTCCCGTCGACGGGAGAATCTGCATCAGACCATGAGCTTTGCTTCGTGACAGGGTTGTCGGGTTGAAGTGGCTCTCCTCGCGCATGATCGAAACGGCCCAGTTCGGGTCGATTCCGTATTTTTTCGACTCGCTCTGGATGCGGGCCCACCAGGGCCTCGGATAATGGATCTTCCAGGCCCACTCAGGAAGCGTCGAGGCTGACCGACCCCGTTCGAGCGTCGAGCGCATCAGGATCTCGCCGCCACGGTCAGATTGTGCTGCGCCGTCGCCTCGGCGGATTCGGCAGCGATCTTGAAAAGGCCCATGTCTTCCGGGTGAGCCGCGAGAAGCTTGCGGATCTCTTCCCGTGCCGTGCCGTCAAAGGGGCTTTTCAGCAGGGCTTTCCAGGCCACGCTGCGGCTTTTCCATTTCTTTGCGACGGCCGGCTCGGAACGGCCCAGTTTCAACGGCGCATTGCGGCCGGTCGGATCGAGCCAATATACATAGAAGGAATGAGGATACATGTTTTCGAGCAGCTCGAGGAGGTGCTTTCCCTCGGCGGAGGTCGTTCCGGTACAGATCGCCGAGTAGCCCAGGGCGTCGTCGGCGCGATGATGTCCGGGAAAATACCTGGCGACGAGCATGAACCAGGGCACTGCCTGGGTGTTGCGGCCCTGATCGAAGCGTGCAAGGCCCATCTCGAACAGATGGACGGGAAGCAGAGACATGTTGACCCCGTTTCTGCAAAGGACCTCGGCCTCGGCCAGGCCCGTCTCGTCCTGTTCGCAGTTGAAGGCCGCCCGCATCAACCGGTATCGGGCGGCAAACATATCGACGGGCGGCTCCTTCCATTGCAGGGCCGCCTGGTAGTCGGCCATGGCCTCCCGATGACGCGAAGCCGCGTTCAGCATGTCCCCGCGCACCTGGTGACCGAGACACTGCAGGCTCTGTTCGAGTCCTGGCGTCGCGATGACCTGCGTGATGAGCGTCATCGCCCGGTCCTTCTGCCCGGCGAGCGCCAGGGCTTCAGCCTGAAGAATCACCTGGAGCACGCCGCCGTGGTGCCCGAGAGACGACCGTATCAGCGGAAGCGCGCGCTCGACGATCATCCCGAGCTTTTCGCGAGAAGCGGCCCGAATGATCTCGATCCATTCATCCTGCGTGAACGCCCAGCCGGCAGGTGATCCGACGATGTTCTTCAGCAGACCGATGCTTTCGGCCATTTCCTGGTAGAATGCGCTTTCCGAGCGATAGGCCCGGAGCGCCTCGAGGGCCGCGAGACTTCGCTCGCGCGAAGCGGCCGGGTGAAGGTCGATCAGTGCCTCGAGGGCTCTTCCCCGCTGGTAAGGCGTATCGAGCCCGCGGGCGATTTCCCTGAGCTGCGCACGTTCGGAGGGGCCGCGCAGCCTGGCTGCGAGCAGAACGTATTGAAAGCCCGCCTGGCGCACGGGGAGCCATTCCCGGTCGAGCTTCATTATGCGCTCGTAGATTCCGAGCGCCTCGGCTTCCTTGCCGGACTGCCGAAGGGCATCGGCCAGCAGGGAAAGTCTCAGGTCTTCGAGCGTGGCCGATGTACCGAGTCGCTGCAGCAATGCCGCGGTCTGAGCATGCTGCCCTTTTTTCACGGCCGCATGGACCGCTGAAAGCTGCGTTTCGAACGAGGCGAATGCCGGAACGTTTGTCAAGCCCGCCATGACGAGCAGGGCAGTGCAGATGGCGGACCCGAAGCGACAATATCTATTCATATACAACCAATCAGTCATCGCATTCCTCCCGGAATCGGTCGTTCGGCAGCGGAGACGCCGCCGGCCCGAACGTTGTACCGCAATCCGGGTTTCGATGCAACCCGCGGGGAAGTTTTCACGTTGCATTTGTCGCCCGATTCCTGTATACATACGTGAAACACTCGCCCTTTGTTCTTTATTGTGGGCGAATAATGTTCCGAGGAGAGTACTCAATGAAGCTGTATACCACCGACAAGATCCGCAATATAGGGCTCGTCTCCCACGGTGGAGCCGGCAAGACGTCGCTGACCGAGGCACTTCTGTTCCACACCGGCGCCAACTCGCGCATAGGCAAGGTCGAC
>JAKJFL010000007.1:0-18101 GCA_022704935.1 Candidatus Rifleibacteriota bacterium | reverse complement strand
TTCACGGTGATGTCATTGCTCGTTCCGGAAGTGGTGGGGGTTCCGCTTATATACGGCATCGAATTGTTGTCGAGCGTGAATGCGTTCGATACGCCCGGAACGCCTGAATCGAACGAGTCGTTCGGAATCAGCCGGATTTTCATGTTGGTCGATCTTCCGGTGTAATTAGTCGTCGAGTTCCAGAACACCTGCAGATCCTGTGCCGGGGTAAGCCCCGAGACAGTCCCGCTCAGCGTGGCGGAGGCCCACGTCGTTCCTCCGTCGGGCGAGTATTCGGCGGTGAGACTGCAGAAGTTGTTGTTGCCGTCGGCCAGGTCGTAGATGATCAGGATCCCGCCGCTGTTTCCGGACGTTTCCACGCCCGAGACGATGGGGAAGTAGTTGTTGTTCACCGGGAACGGTGCCGTCGTCCCGCTAGCTCCCGCACCGATGCCGTCGTTCGGCGTCAGGCGGACGATGACGGAGGCCTGCTTCGTGACGAAGTCGGCGTTCGAGTTCCAGGTGAGCGTCTTGCCGGTGCCCGTCGCAAGGCCCGTCAAGGGGCCGCTCACGTTCGTGGTGGTCGTCCAGGTCGTGCCGCCGTTGAGCGAGTATTCGACCGTCAGACTCGCGGGGTGGCCGTCGAGATCGTTCAGATCGTAGGTCAGGAGAATCGGCCCCGACGCTCCCGTCGGGACGACGTTCGACACGACCGGCAGGTGGTTGTTGTTCACCGCGAAGAAGCCGCTGATGCCCGGGGTTCCGGGGGACTGATCGTCCGTGGCTGTCACCTTCACCTTCACGTTCGCGTAGTTGATCTTGAAGTCTTCATACGAGCGCCAGACGATCGATTTTCCGGTGCCGGGCACAAGGCCGGTCGTGTCGCCGGTCAGCTTCGTGGTCGTCGTCCAGGTCGTGCCGCCGTCGGTCGAGTAGGCGACGGCGATGGAGCATGCCGCCCCGTCTAGTTCCGTGAGGTCATACGAAATCGTCACATTGTTGCTGGTTCCGGTGGTGGTGACGTTGGTTACGACCGGGAGATTGTTGTTGTTGACGGCGAAGGAGGAAGAAATGCCGTATGTTCCCTTGCCGTAGGCATCCGAAGGCTGGATGCGAACCCGCACGTTGCTTACATTGCTTGCGATATTGTCAGCCGAAGACCAGACAATCGTGCGTCCCGTGCCGGAAACGATATTGTTGATGGTTCCGAGGAGACTTTCGGTGCGCACGAACAATCCGCCGTTGATCGAATAGAACACTTCGATGCCGCATGTGTCGTTGTCGGGGTCGGAAAGCGTGTAGGTCAGCGTGATGTCGCCGCCCGTTCCGCTCGCCACGACGCTCGACACGGTCGGCAGACGGTTGTTGGAAATCGAGAACCCGCTGGAGATACCGGCGGTGCCGGTCGCGTATCCGTCGTTCGGCTCGATCTTCAGCTTCACGGATCCGTAGTTGCCGGTGACGTCGGAATACGAGTTCCACGTGAGCGTCTTGCCGCTTCCGGGAACGATGCCGGTCGTGGTGCCCGACGTGCCGAGCGCGCGCGCGTAGTTCGCCCCGTTGTCGATCGAGTAGTAGAGCGCGATACTGCACGGATTTGTATCTGCATCCGTCAGCGTGTAGGTGATACCGATGCTGCCGCTCGCCCCAGTGGTGGTGACGGCGGATACGATCGGAAGCGAGTTGTTCGTGATGGCGAAGTTCGCCGACTCGCCCGGCGTGCCCGTTCCGCTGCCGTCGCTGGGCACGACCTTCACCCTGACCGTCGCGGCGCCGGGGAGGTTCGTCGCGCTGTTCCAGGTGACGGTCTTGTTCGAGCCGATCGGAACGCTCGAGGTCGCGCCGGTCAGCGCCGTCGTCTGCGTATAGTTGGTGCCGCCGTCGGTCGAGTAATACACGGCGATCGAGCAGGGATCGCTGTTCGGATCCGTCAGGTCATAGGTGATCGTGATCGGGCCGGACGAACCTGACGTGCGCACGTTGGAAACCGTCGGCAGTGCATTGTTCGAGAGAGCGAAGGCCGCGGAAACGCCCTCGGTTCCGGCGGTGATGCCGTCGTTCGGAAGCAGCTTCACCTTGACGTTTGCCTGGGTCCCGCTGACGTCGGCCGCGGAGTTCCAGACGAGCGTCTTCCCGTTTCCGGGCAGGAGGCCGGTCACGGTGCCGGTAAGATTTTTCGTCTCCGTCCAGGACGTGCCGTTGTTCAGCGAATAATAGACGAGAAGCGAACACTGGTCGTTGTTCGGATCGGTCAGGTTGTAGGTGATCGTGACGTTGCCGGACGTTCCGCTGACGAGCACGTTCGAAACGGTCGGCGCCGTGTTGTTGTTGATCGCGAACGGCGAGGAGATCGCCGCGCTGCCGGCGCCCGAGCCGTCGTTCGGAATCAGGCGGATGCGCACGGACGCCGCATATCCCGCGATATCCGACGACGAGGTCCACGAGATCGAACGGCCCGAGCCCGGAATAACGCCCGACGTGTCGCCGGTCACGTTCGACGTCATAGTATAGTTCACGCCATCCGTCGAGTAGGCCACCGTCACCGAGCATGCGTCGCTGTTCGCATCGGCAAGCGTATAGGTGATGCCGATCGTCCCCGAGGTTCCGGTGATCGTGATGCCGCTGATCGACGGCAGGTTGTTGTTCGTGACCGAGAAGGAGTTCGACTCGGCCGGCGTGCCATCGCCATAGGTGTCGTTGGCAATGAGGCGCACCTTGACGTTGGCCTGGTTGCCCGGAATGTCGCTCGCCGACCGCCAGGTGATGACGCGGCCGTTTCCCGGCATGACGCCAGTCGTCGCGCCGGAATAATTTTTCGTGGTATTGAATGAACCTCCGCCGTCGAGCGAATACTGGAGCGTGACGCTGCAGGGGTTGTTGTTGGCATCCGTGAGGTTGTAGGTGACCGTGATGTCACCGGATGTTCCAGACGTGGTGACGCCGGAAATGACCGGAAGGGTGTTGTTGTTGACCGTGAAGGTCGACGACTCGCCCGGCGTGCCGTTTCCGCTGCCGTCGTTGGGGGTGAGCTTGACCTTGACCCCGGTCGAGCGGCCGGGGATGTCCTGCGGCGTATTCCAGGAAATGGTCTTCCCCGTTCCGGGAGTGACGCCCGTCGTCGCCCCAGTGATGTTGGAGGCGGAGGTATAGGTAACGCCGCCGTCTACGGAATACTGCATGGACACGGTCGAGGCGCCGCCGTCGGCATCGGCGAGCGTGTAGGTGATCGTCACGGTCCCGCTGGATCCGGAGGTCAGGACGTTGCTGATCACGGGCAGGGCGTTGTTGTTCACCGCGAAGGCCACCGAGCCGCCCGGGGTACCGGCGCCGTATTTGTCCGACGGCGTGATCCGAACTTTCACGGCGACCTGGTTCGACTGGAAGTTTTCCGACGAGCGCCAGACGAAGCTCTTCCCCGAGCCGGGCGCGAGGTTGGTCAGCGTGCCGGTGATGTTCGTCGTCGAGGTCCAGGTCGATCCGTTGTTGAGCGAGTATTCGACCGCGATCGAGCAGGCGTCGCCGTTTATATCGTTCAAGGTATAACTGACCGTTATATCACCGGAATTTCCGGACGTCGTCACACTGGTGACGGTCGGGAGGGAGTTGTTGCTGACGGCGAAGACGCTCGACTCGCCGGCCGTCCCGTTGCCGATCCCGTCGGAGGGAACGAGCCGCAGTTTGACGTTGGATTCGTTTCCGGGAATCGAGACCGTCGAATCCCAGGTGATGCCGCGGTTCGTGCCAGGCGCGACATTGGTGACCGACCCCGTGACCTGCGTGGTCTGGGTCCAAGTGCCGCCGCCGTCGGTGCTGAAGTAGACCTTGACCGAGCACGAGGCGCTGTCGGCATCCGCCAGCGTGTAGGTGATCGTGATCGCGCCCGAGTTGCCGCTCACCAGCACGTTGCTGATCGTGGGCAGGTTGTTGTTGTTCACCGTGATCGTCGACGAGGTCAGCGTCGAGCTGTTGACGTACCCGTCGTTGGCGGTGATCCGGATCTTCACGTTCGATTGATAGCTGCTGATATCGGCCGCGGAGTTCCAGACGATGCTCTTGCCGCTGCCCGGCGTCACTCCCACACCACCCGTTATATTGTTGCTCTGCGTCCAGGTGGTTCCGTTGTTGGTCGAGTAGGCAAGGCTGATGGAGCAGGCGTTTCCATCGACGTCAGACAGGGTGAAACCGATAGAGATGTCGCCTGTTCCACCGCTCACGTTCAGATCGGAAAGAACCGGGGCGGTGTTGTTGTTCACCGTGAAGGTCGACGACTCACCGGGAGTTCCGTCGGCCGTGCCGTCGTTCGGAATGATCTTCAGGCGTGCGTTCGACGTGCTTCCCGGAACATCCGACTGGGAGATCCAGGTGAACGTCTTGTCACTGCCCGGAGTGATGCCGCTCGTGACCCCTGTGACGTTGGTCGTGAGCGTGTAGTTGGCACCGCCGTCCGTCGAGTAGTATACGGCGATCGAGGAGGCACCGCCGTCGATGTCGGCGAGCGTATAGGTCACCGTGATGCTGCCCGAGGTTCCGCTGGTCGTCACCGCCGAGACCACAGGCAGGCTGTTGTTGTTGATTGAGAAGGCGGAGGACACCGCAGGGGCGCTTTTCACCTTGCCGTCGTTCGCGACGACGCGCACCATCACTACGTCGGTGTAGTTGCCGACGACATCGGCGGCCGAGTTCCAGGTGATGGTTTTGCCGGTTCCGGCGGTGATGCTCGCCGTCGTGCCGGTCAGAGCCGTCGTCGTCGCCCAGTTCGTACCGGAGTCGAGCGAATAGGCCACGGCGATACTGCACAGATCGCTGTCGGCATCGGCCAGGGCGTAGCCGATCGTGATGTTGCCGGACGTACCGGTCACATAGACCCCCGACACCACCGGAGGATTGTTCGCGCCGACGATCGTGAAAAGATCCGAGGTTCCGGCCGGTCCGGCGCCAGAGCCGTTGTTCGCGGTCACGCGAACCTTGACGGTGTTCTGCGTACCGTTAACATCCTGCGCCGAGTTCCAGACGATCGTCCGGTCGGAGCCCGGCGTGACGCCTGTCGTCGTGCCGGTCAACTGCGTGGTGCCGGTCCAGGTGCTGCCGCCGTTGAGCGAGTATTCCACCTGGATCGAGCTCGATTGGGCTGAAGCATCAGTCAGATCATAGGTGATCGTCACGGTCTGATTCGTGACGGAGGTGCGTACGTTCGAAACCGTCGCGACCGCGGCGTTGTTCACCGCGAACACACCGGAAAGGCCCGGGGCGCCGTTTACCTTGCCGTCGTTCGGAACGAGTCGCACCTTGACGTTCGACTGAGTCGTCGAGAAATCGGTGCTCGAGTTCCAGGTCAGCGTCTTGCCCGCACCGGGTGTGACGCCTGCCGTCGTTCCGGTCAGATGCGTGCTCGTCGCCCAGTTCGTTCCTCCGTCGAGGGAGTAGGCGAAACCGATCGAGCAGGCGTCGCTATCGGCGTCGGTCAGCGTGTAGGTGATCGAAATGTCGCCGCTCGTTCCCGAAGGCGTGACGCTGGAAATCGAGGGAGCGTTGTTCAAAGAGCCGATGGAGAAGGTATCAGACACGCCCGGCGTTCCAAGCGCGATTCCGTTGTTGGGCGTGAGGCGAACCTTGACGGTGGCCTGCGGCAGACTCACATCCAGGCCCGCATTCCAGGTGATGGTGCGGCCGGTGCCGGGAACGACGCCCGTCGTGGTTCCCGTGAGTCGCGTCGTGGTCGTCCAGCTAGTGCCGGCATTCAGAGAGTATTCGACGCCGATCGAGCAGTTCGCGTTCGATGGTTCGGTCAGATTGTAGGTGATCGTGACATCAGATCCGGAAACAGATGTCTGGACGGAACTGACGACGGCAGAGCCTCCGTTCTGGAGGGCGAAGACCGAAGAAGAGACGGCGGTCCCGCTGAGTTTTCCATCGCTGGGCGTCAGGCGGATTTTCACGTTCGTCTGGTTCGTGCTCACATCCATCGAGGAGATCCAGACGATCGTCTTGCCCGACCCCGGCGCCACGCCAGTGACGCCAGTGACATTCGATGTCGGCGTCCAGCTCGTGCCGCCGTTGAGCGAGTATTCGACCGCGATCGAGCAGGCGTTGCCCTCGTTGTCGGCAAGCGTGTAGCCGACGGTGATGTTGCCGCTCGTTCCGGTGGTGGTGACCCCGGAAACGACCGGGGCGGTGTTCGGAATACCGCCGTTGTTCACGGAGAACGTCGATGAGATCGCCGCCGCGCCGGAAACCTTGCCGTCGTTGGCGACCAGGCGGACTTTGACGTTCGACTGGTTCGTGCTGATGTCGGCGGATGAACTCCAGGTAAGGGATCTTCCGCTGCCCGGAGTCACGCCGGTCGAGCCGATGACATTCGTCGTCGTGGCCCAGGTCGTGCCGCCGTCGACAGAGTAGGCGACGCCGATCGTGCAAGAGTCGTTTTCGGAATCGGCGAGCGTGAAGCCGATGGTGATGTTGCCGCTCGTGCCGCTCGCGATAACGGCGGAGACGGTCGGGGCCGTGTTCACGACGCTTCCGTTGTTCACAGCGAAGACGGCGGATGTCGCCGCGGTTCCGTTGATTTTTCCGTCGTTCGGCGTCAGCCGCACCCTGACGTTGGACTCGTTCGTGATGATGTTGGACGAGGAAATCCAGGTGATCGCCCTGCCGGAGCCAGGCGCAATGCCGGTGACGCCGGTGACGCTGTCGGTCGGAGTCCAGGAGGTGCCGCCGTTGGTCGAATACTCGACCGTGATCGAGCAGGCGTCGTTCTCGGCGTCGGCCAACGTGTAGCCGATCGTGATGTTCCCGCTCGAACCACTCGCGATCACGCTCGATACGACCGGAGCCGTATTGGTCAGCCCGGCATTGTTCACCGCGAAGACCGGGGAAACGGCCGAAGAACCGCTGATCTTGCCGTCATTGGCCGTAAGCCGGACGGCGACACTCGACTGGTTCGTGGCGATATCGGCCGATGAGCTCCAGGTCAGGCTTTTCCCGGAACCGGGTGTGACGCCGACCGCTCCGGTGACATTGCCAGTCGGTGACCAGCTCGTGCCGCCGTTGACCGAGTAATCGACCGTGATCGTGCAGGGATCGCCGTCGGAATCGGCGAGCACGTAGCCGATCGTGATGTTCCCGCTCGAACCGCTCGCGATCACGCTCGATACGACCGGCGCGCTGTTGGCCGTGCCGAGAGAAAATACGGCGGAAAGGCCCGGGGTGCCCTGGGAGACGCCGTTATCGGCCGTCACCCGGAGAACCACGCTGCCCTGGGGCGGCGTGACATCCTGCGACCATTTCCAGGTCAGCGTTTTCGATGTTCCGGGCATGACGCCTGACGTCGTTCCCGTGACATTCGTCGTCTGTGTGAACGTCGTACCGCCGTTCAGGGAGTAGGCGACCGCGATCGAACAGGCCTGATTCGAAGGTTCGGCGAGATCGTACGTGATGGCGACCGTCGATGTGCCGACGGTGGTCAGTACGTTGCTGACGACGGCGATGCTCGTATTGTCGATCGGGAATGTCGGCGAAATGCCGGCAGTCCCGTTACCACCCGCATCCGAGGGGACCAGCTTGATCCGGGCCGTGGAGGTCGCGGAAGGGGCATCGACAGCCGAATGCCAGATGATGGACTTTCCGGTCCCTGGCGTGATCCCTGTGCTGGTCCCCGTGAGATGCGTCGTCTGGGTCCAGCTGGTTCCGCCGTCGAGCGAGTAGTGGACGGCGATCGAGACGGCGTCGTTCTCGGTATCAGTGACGGCGTAGGTGATTTCGATATCGCCGGTCGTTCCGGACGCCGTCACGTTGCTTATCGCAGGCCGCTGATTCTCGCCGCCTGCCCCGACCGTGATCGGAACCCGAGCCGTTCCGGATAGACCGGAACCGTTCACGACGACGACGGAAATCGTCGCAACGGTGTCATACGCCGGAGCCGTCCAGCGGACGGTCCAGGGATACGAGCCGGAGGCGAGCCGGCCTGTCGTCGCGGCCCAGGTGAAGCCGAGCCGGTCCCGGATCGCTCCCAGGGGGTCGTCCGCGTCGGCGCTGAGTGTCACGACGTCGTTCGGCGTGACCTGGATCGCGGAAGCGGCGATTCTCGCCACGGGGGCCTGCGGCGTCTGGGTTTGGGTCGGCACCGCGATCTCGACAACTGGAATAGTTCCAGGTATATATCCAACTTCGAAAACGGTTTCCCTGACCTCGCTGGAGTTGACGACCGTCACTTCGGCGCCTGTCTCTTCCCCGGGAAGCGGCGGCGTGATAAAATATCCGTTACTATCCGTCGTGAACGATTCGCCCCACAGAAGCATCTTCACAAAAGGAAGCGGCCGCCCGACGTTGTCGCGGAGAATGCCGCTGACCTGGTTCACCGCTTTCTTGACGCCCAGATCGCCGGCATCGTGCGCGTTCGCATCCTCGCCGAGGCTGAAATTCACGGAACGGATCTTGTAGGTTTCCTGGGTCAGGGGGGGAAAAGAGCTTGGCGACGACCCGGTAGGAACCGAGGGGAACGCCGGTGAGCGTGAAACGCCCTTCCGAATCGGTCCTGGTTCGGAACGTGGGCAGCTGTTCGAGCCAGACGTCGGCATTGGCGATCGCCTGCGCCCCGGCCTTGACGGACTGCGTGGTGGCGGCGAGCCGTGAAGCGATGACCAGGTCGGAGGCAATGACACGCCCGGTGATGGTTCCGTTCTGCGCGATCTGCGACAGGGGAAGGCCGGTGATCCCGCCGCCGCCGCCGCCACCGCATCCTGACGCGGTGATGAGAGCGACCAGCGAAACCAGCAGGATCGCGGTACCAGCCAGATACAGGCCAGACCGGAAAAAGTCACGGGGATGCCAGGTCTGTTCGTTCATTGTCTGCCTCCTCGGGCGCCGTTCCTGCCTGTCCTGTGGGGAGAAAACAGCGGTCTGTTTCCTCGTCCGGCGGAAAGATACGGTGCCGAGACTCTAAATTTTAGTGTTTCGGTCTATTCTACCAGCCTCGAAGTGAGTTGTACATCCATCGGACGCTTTTTCCGATCGTCTTTTGTCAGGCCTGTTCAGCCTGAAACTGCGGCGGCGTGCCGCTGCTGTTCGCCGATGACCTTCTCGAGCGCCTTGTTCACGTCGTGAAGCTCCATTCCCGTCTGCTGATACTGAACGGCCTGCGCATCGGTCAGTTCTTTCAGCAGGCGTGCCCTGCTCACGAAACCGCCCCGCCTCGGCGCAAGACGAACCGGTATTTCCCCCGTGTCGATCAGCGGAATCTCGTGAAAACCGGGGCCGGAAAACACTGATCTCCTGGTCTGCAGAAACGCCGCCTCATCCGAATCGAGCCGAATTTCGTACAACTTCGGCTTGAGCTTCGCGACGACGGTGAACCGATAGGACTGGATGCCGCCGGAACACAGTTTTGCCGTCAGTTGATCCCGTTTTTTCTGGAGATCGGCGCGTTGCTCGACAAGCCGGCGGGCTTTTTCGAGATAAGCCAGCCGGTCCTTCAGAAGCTTCGACGCCGGAGCCGCGGCCACGCCTTTTCGAAGCGTGGCTTCGGCTTCGAGTGACTGTTTCCTGACGAGCTGCAGTTCGGCAAGGCCGAGATAGGCTTGTTCATGAGACGGAACCTTGCGGATCGCGGTATTGAAATCCGCCTCGGCGCCGCGCAGATCGTTCAGATCGGTTCTGGCCCGCCCCATGCCGACGAACGCGTCGGCGTCGTCGGGATTCTTCATGAGCATCGACTGGTATTCGGCGAGCGCCTCCGTGGGTTTGCGAAGCTGCAGAAACGCCTCGGCACGCGCTTTTACGGCCCAGGGAGCCGCCGGGAGATGCCCTGTGATGCGTTTTGCGGTATCGATGACCTGAATCCAGCGTTTCCGCTTCTGCTGAATATCGAGAAGCTGGCGGTAGATCTCGGCGCTCGTCGCGTCCCAGCTCCGCTCGGGTTCGCCCAGGGCCCGGAACAGGGAGGCCTCCGCCCGGTCGAACCTGGCGAGTTCGCGATAGGCGATTCCCAGCATGTATCCTTCGCCGGCACTGATGTTCGTCACTCCGGGGGTCTCGTCGAGAAGGCGCACGACTTCGGCCCAGTCGCACCGCGCGAACGCGATCGTCGCCTGCTGGCGAACGAGCTCGGTTCCGGTGTCGGAAGCCGCTTCCCGTTTTGGTGCCGTCTCCCGTTTCGGCGCCACCCGTTTCGATGCCACGAGGCTGCCGTGAACATATCCCTCGACATGTTTGCAGTATTTGACCTTGTACCACTTGTCGTTTTTGTCGACGACGGTCACACGTGCGCGCGGAGGCAGCTGGGCAAGAATTTCCGACTGCGTCGACGGCCCCTTCCTGAGATTGACCATGGTGTTTTTCATTTCAATCTCGTTGCCGGCAGACATGGCCGGATTCAGAACCGCGAACCAGAGGGCAAGCAGGGCGCCGCAGGATCGCTTGTCGATCCGCCCGAAAGGCATCATGGTTTGGTAACCTCCCCGTCGCGCAAAGTATGCTGTATCTCGTTACACATCGGCACGTTCTTGAAAAATCCGAACGGCGGCGACCGATGCGAATAACGGGGAGAAAACGAAAGCTTCCTCTCGAGTCAAGAACCACCCGCCCGCTCTGAGCCTGTCTCGAGTCTGCCGAAAGAGACAAGAGTCTTTCGTGCTTCGACAAGCTCAGCGCGAACGGGAACGCAAAATCGGCGTTTGTTCCGCAGGAATCTTTATGGCTGTTTTGCCTGGTGCGAGAATTTCGACAGAATCGCGGCGAAAAAATCGGCGGGAAGTCGATCCTTGGCCTTTTCCTGCAGTATCGGAATCAGCGACCGAATGTCGGCGATCTTGCCGAGCGCTTCGAGCGCGTTTCGATACACGACGTCCTCGCGGTCGTCGAGAAGAGCGATCAGCGTGGGAACGCCCTCCCGATCGCCGATCGCACCGAGAGCGAATGCGGCGGACGAGCGGAGCCATTTGGTCGGCTCCTTCGCCATCGCGATCAGGGTCGGCATGACGGTCTGGTCGCCCATCTTCGAGAGCGCGATGGCGGCGTTCACGCGGACGCGGTCGTTCGGATCGCGCAGCATCGGCTCGATCCGCTTCTGATGGTCGCGATCCCGAACTCCCAGTTTCGCCAGGGCTTCCACGGCGTTGGCGCGCACGCGTGCATCGGAGGATTCCAGGCCGGCCTCGCAGACCGGAATCTGGTCGGTCCCGCCGAGACGGCTCAGAACCGACAGGAGCGAGGCTTTGACCCAGGGGTCCTTTTCCCGGCCTGCCATTTCCATGAGCAGTGGAAGCGCCTCGCGGGCTCCGAGCCGGGCCATCGCCTCCATCGCGTTGATCCGCATCCAGCGTTCCTTGTCACCGAGGTGCTCGCGAACGAGCTTTTTCGCCGTTTCACCGCCGATGCCGCCGGCAACGAGCAGCAGCTGTTCGCGGGCCGCCATCGGAAGTTTGGGAAACGATTTGACGATGCGATCGATGATCGACTCGCCCATGCCGACGAGCGCCTGGACGGCAAGTTCCCGGTGGGCTGGAACGGCGCTAGAGAGAAGTCTGAAGAATTCCGGATAAAGACCATGATATGTTTCCGCCGCGGCCGTCCGCAGGAGAACGGGCTGGACGGTTTCGTCGCGCTCGCGGCCGAGCCACTCGGCGAGAATCCGCGCGCGCTCGTCGGCCTTGAACAGTGGAAGACCGGCGATTGCGGCAATACGAACCTGCGGATGCGGATCGTGGCAGAAGATCTCGTAGAGTTCTCGGTCCTCGATCATCGGCCGGCGCGACAGGCCCTGGACGAGCGCCATTCGGATCGGGTGCGCGGGCGATTTGGCGAGCCTCTTCAGATGGCTGCGCGCGCCTTCGTCGCCAAGCCGCGACAGGGCGAGCTGGGCCGCCATCGCGACCTCCCACTGGCCGTTGTTACCGAGCATCTTGAGGAGCAGGTGTCGTTCGGTGGAAGGATAGCGAACGAAATACATCGCTGACTCCACCAGTAGACCGGGGTCCTGGGTCTGGCCCATGATCTCGGTCATCGTCGCGGCGACGCGCGGATCGCGGATATGGGAAACGAGGGAGAGCAGGCGACGCCGGAGCAGCGGCGGCTTGTCCTCGTCGGCCGCCCGCAGGATCTGATCGAGAACGGGAGTGAGCTCGAAACCGGAGAGGGCGTTCAGCGCCCGGTCGGCAAGCCCTGCCCGCCCGGCGCCGACGAACTCGAGCACGTATTTGACCGAGCGTGGGTTTCCGATCTTCCCGAGCGCGTCGATGACGCTCCCGACGATCTCCTCGTCGGGTGAGGACAGGAGATCGACCAGCTGGTCGGCATGCCCGGGGACCCGGAGAATGCCCAGAGCCACGATGGCCAGCAGCTTCTCGTCGCGATCACGGCTCGAAAGCCTGTCCACGATTCCCGCGTATCGCCTGGCCTCATGCTCTCTCGTCATTCCGTCTCCTCCGTTTCACTTTCCGTTTCCGTTGTCTTCGACCCGCTCGATCGACGCGCCCAGGGAACGCACGCGCCCGACCAGATCTTCGTATCCGCGGTCGATGTGATACACGTTGCTGATCTCAGTCCGGCCCTCGGCCATGACGCCCGCCAGTACGAGCGCGGCGCCGGCCCGCAGGTCGGACGCGGCGACGGGGGCCCCGCTCAGTTTTTCGACCCCGCCGACCATGACGGTCCGGTCACGGATCGTCAGGCTCGCCCCCATGCGGGCAAGCTCGGCGACGTGCATGAACCGGTTCTCGAACACCGTTTCCGAGATAAGCGACGTGCCGTTCGCGAGACACATCGCGGCCATGAACTGCGCCTGCATGTCCGTCGGGAACCCCGGAAACGGAAGCGTCTTGACTTCGACGGGTCTGAGGCGGCCGTCGCTGCTCACGGTGACGCTGTTCGTTCCCACCTCGACGGTGGCGCCCATCTCGCGGAGTTTCGCGATGACGGCCTGCTGATGTGCCGGAACGACGTTCTGCACCGTGATCGGGCCGCCGCACATCGCGCCCAGCACCATGAAGGTACCGCCGTCGATGCGGTCGGGAATGACCGGGTATGTGGCCGATTTCAGCTTCTTCACGCCTTCGATGCGGATCGTCGGCGAACCGGCGCCCTCGATTCTCGCGCCCATCGCGTTCAAAAAGCCGGCGAGATCGTCGATCTCCGGCTCCTGGGCGGCGTTCTCGATGCTGGTCATGCCCTCGGCGAAGGTGGCGGCCATCATCAGATTCTCGGTCGCCCCGACCGACGGGAAGTCGAGCACGATTCTCGCCCCGACCAGCTTGTCGGCGAGGGCGACCGCGCAGCCGCCCTCGATGGAAACGGTCGCACCGAGCGCTTCGAACCCCTTGAGGTGGATGTTTACCGGCCTCGCGCCGATCGCACAGCCGCCCGGCAGGGGAATGCGGGCACGCCGCAGTCGGCTGAGCAGAGGGCCCATGACGAAGAAGCTGGCGCGCATCGCTTTCACGAGCTCGTATGGCGCTTCTTCCTTCACGCCCGCGCCGCAGTCGACGCACAGCGTGCCGCGGTCCAGCCATTTCGTGCGGGCACCCAGCGCCTGGAGCACTTTTTCCATGGTCGTGACGTCGTTGAGGTGTGGAACGTTCTGCAGCGTGACGGGTTCGTCGCACAGAAGCGTGGCGGCCATGATCGGCAGGGCCGCGTTCTTCGCCCCTCCGATCGATACCGTGCCGCGCAACGGGCGTCCGCCGTCGATGAGTATCCGAGCCATGATCAGTCGACCCCGATCCTTTCGAGTTTGATGTTGCCTTCCCGGAGCATTTCCAGTGCGAGTTCGTCCGGATACGAGCCGATGAAGACCACCCGCGTGATACCTGCGTTGATGAGCATCTTCGCGCAGGTCACGCAGGGCTGATGTGTTACGTAGATCTCGCTTCCCTTCAGCGAGACGCCGAACGCCGACGCCTGGAGGATCGCGTTCTGCTCGGCGTGAAGGCCGCGGCACAGCTCCTGGCGCTGGCCCGACGGGATGTGCATCGCCTCGCGGAGACAGCCGCCGGGCAGTTCGAAACAGTGCGGAACGCCGTTCGGTGCACCGTTGTAACCCGTGGCGAGAATGCGCTTGTCGCGCACGATGACCGCCCCGACCGTCCGGCGCAGGCAGGTGGCGCGCGTCGCGACCAGTTGGGCAATGCGGAGAAAATACGTGTCCCAGGAGGGGCGGGAAGCGAGCGCCTGGGGCTCTTTCTTCGCTTCGACCGACGCGAGACGGGCAATCTTGCCGGCGTTTTCGGTCGTCATCCGGGTTTTCGGTCCGGCAGTCTTCACGGCTGTTGTTTTGGGCAACGCGGATTTTTTGTTCTTATTTTGTGCCATATAACCTGTCTCCCGCGTCTCCAAGGCCAGGAAGGATGTATCCGTGCTCGTTCAGTTTTTCGTCCACCGTGCAGGTGTAGATGTCGACGTCCGGATGCGCCTTCTGGAGGGCGGCGATGCCTTCGGGACATGAGACGATGCACATGAACCGGATACGTTTTGCGCCTTTCTCCTTGACGATCTCGATCGCTTTCGCCGTAGATCCGCCTGTCGCCAGCATCGGATCGAGAACGAAGACGTCCATCCCGGCGATGTTCGCCGGCAGCTTACAGTAATACTCGATCGGCTGGAGCGTCTCGTGATCACGATACAGGCCGATATGCCCGACCTTTGCCATCGGCATGAAGCTGAGCAGGCCCTCGACCATCCCCAGGCCGGCGCGGAGTATCGGTACAAGAGCGATGAGCTGACCGGAGATCATGTAGCCCTTCGTCTTCATGAGGGGCGTTTCGCAGTAGGTTTCCTCGACCGGGATCGTATGGGTCGCCTCGTATGCCAGCAGCATCGACAGTTCCCGCATCAGTTCGCGGAACATGTGAACGTCGGTGAACTTCGAGCGCAGAAAGGTCATCTTGTGTTTGATCAGCGGGTGATCGACAACGACGAGATTGCTCATGATGGTTTCCTTTCAGGCGTCGTCACGCCGGCCGTTCGATCTTTTCCACGCGACGGGCGTGGCGACCGCCGGCGAACGATGCGCCGAGAAACGCGTCGAGAATGTGAATCGCCAACTCCTCGCCGACGATCCGGCCGCCGAGCACCAAAATATTCGCATCGTTATGCTGTCTCGAAAGCCCGGCCTCGAGAGCATTGTGACAGAGGGCAGCGCGCGCGCCAGGATGTCGGTTCGCCGCGATCGACATGCCGATGCCGGAACCGCAGGTCAGAAGGCCGAGGGTGCCTTTCTCGGCCGCCACTTTCTTGGCGACGGCATGGGCGAAATCCGGGTAATCGCACGACTCCCCGCTCTCGGTTCCGAGGTCGGCCACATCGTGGCCGAGCTGTTTCAGATGCTGAATCAATCGCTGTTTCAACGCGAGTCCGGCGTGGTCCGAACCGGTATAGATCTTCACGAAAACCTCCCATGGGCATTCGGGTTCGACAGCAATATACATGTCGGAAGAGAGGGATTCAAGACAACGAACCACCGAGACACGGTGGCACGGAGAAGAAAGGTTCTTCGGATCTCCATGTCCGGCATGTTCGTTTCAAATGCATGTGTTGCGCCTCGGGGGCTGGTTTCGAACCCGCCCTTACAACCAGCATACTGGAATGCACCCTGAAAATTTCCCACACCTCCGTATCTGGGTTGTTGAATCACCGCGGTTCTTCGTGTCTTCATGTCTTCGGGATGAATGATCTCCGTGTCTCTGCGCCTCCGTGGTGAAGCTGTCGTTCGTATATGGAAGCGAATCGGCGATGAATCACCTACGGAAGGTGTCGTATCGCTGGGTCAACTGATCGTAGGCGGCCAGCTTTGCTTCGAGGCGCTTCGTATCGGCGCCGTACCGGAATCTTCCGGTGTCGGACGGGTAGGCTTTCAGGTAGAACTCGAGCCAGAACTCCTCGCGTTCGAGGTTGTATTCGGCGCGGGCTTCCCAACAGTGCAGGTCGCGCACGATTCCGAGCGTCAGGGGGCTGAACTTTTTATTGAGGTGATTATAGTTTCCGTTCGCCGTGACTTCCCACATCGGCCTGATGACGGCCCGATAATTCATCGACGTGTTCGTGATGCGTCGGTATTCGTGCGGATACGTGACGTTGGTATCGAAGGACCACAGGCTGCTCGCCATCCGGTACCGCATGTTCATGTTCCCCGGGGTCAGCCGGGTCATGTCCATACGGCTGAAGGCGACGGGGTCGGGAACGTAATCACGGCGCATGAAGAACTCCCAGCTCCGGTAGGCGTCCTGCCGCGAACGTCTCGAGTAATCCCAGTAGACCTGTTCGAGCCGGTTCGAGACGCGGTTGTAGTTGAAGTTGACCGGATTGAGGTTCCAGGTGTTCTCGGCGAATCGCAGCCGCGTCGACAGCATGTCGGTGCTCGTCACCGAGTCGAACTGGAACGGGGATTTTCCTTTCTGCGTCGAGACGTTGTAGTTGAACTCGAGATTCGTCACCTTCGAGAATTTCTGGTTCGCGCGGACGGTCGTAGCGCCGTTTTCGCGTTCGATGCCCTCGCTGTACCAGCTCTTGTCGAGGTTGTAGGACGGGGTGAAATCGAACCGCCTGTTCACCTGCACGGTCGGCACGGAAAAATTCGACCTGACCTGCTTCTTCGTCGTGTTTTTCTTGTCGTCGAGATTCCCTTCCTCGTAGAGGCCATACATGCCTGAAACCGTCATCGTGAGCGGCACCCCTGGCGTCGTGTATGCCGGGAAGGAGAAGTTCACCTCGGGAACGCGATCGAGAATCTGGTACCCCGAGTCGAGCGTGTATTTGTTCCCGTCGAGGTCGAAGAATTTGCTCGCCGTGATGTTCATGTTCATGCGCCGCATCACCGGCGTGATGTTCATCTGGACGTTCAGATCCTGGTTTTCTTCCAGTCCGGTCACCTTGTCGCCAGTGTAGGCGACGCTCGTCGAGACGGAATCGCCCTTCTTCGTCCGGAAGCTGTGCGAAAGGTTCAACTGCGTGTTCTTGTGACCGCGCTGGGTCTCGTCGAGACTGTAGAGTGAAAACGTGCCGTTGCTGTTCGAGCCGGTGCCGAAGCTTCCGGTCATTCCGATGCCGTAGCCGCGCTTCTGGAAATAATCGTAGGTGAAATTGCCCTTCGATCCGCGTGTGAGCTCGAGATCCGTTCCGAATTTGAAGTAGATGCCGTCGATCTGCGACATGCCCTGGCGAGTCGTGAAGAATTTCTCCTTCTGGAAGAGGCTGGACCGATCGAGCTTTTTCCGGTAGAGACTCCGGCTGCGCCATTTGAACGCGAGATCGCGCATCGTCATCTCGTGACCTGGAACGATTTCGATCTCCTTCGCCTCGAGCGAGTAATGCGGGTTGTCGACGTCATCGCAGGTCGTCTGCATGACGTCGTGGGCGATGCTGTACGCCGGACTCACATAGACATCCTTCGCCCGGAAATAATTCCGGTTGCGCCTGATCTCGGCATCACGCATCCAGCCCTTGCCGTTTTTCATGTTGTAGACGAGAAAATCGCCGGTCGTCCTGTCGTAGCCCTTCCAGAAGTCGACCCCGCCCTGGGCGAAGATGTCCTCGGTTTTTGTATTCGCCTGAATTGTATCAGCCGCTATACGCATATCCTTGAACGTGATGAATGCGCGGCCTTTCGTCACCACCTGGTCGGCCTTCGACCGGAACTCGAGGTAATCGCCGAACACCTCGACCGGGAACTTCTGCGAATCCATCTCCGGAACGTCGAACGCCGCCGCGGGACGGCCGGCCGCCACGCAGAAAACGAGCAGCACGATCAGGCGCACCCAGACGGTGCGCACGAACGGGCGAAACATCATTCGAACGATTCCATCAACCGCGCGTCTCCACTCGCGGAATACCTCCGCGGACAAAACCGGACAATGGCATACCCGGACCATGGATCGACATGGCCTTCCCTAAGGATATCGGCGTTCTGCCTCAAAACACTCAGCAGTTCGGTGAAAAAAGGATCACGAACCGATCAGCGCCTCGTGTAGCCGGTTCATGGCCTCGCCGGCCTGGTCGGAATCGACGACGACGGTCATGCGGCAGCCATCCTGCTCGACCAGGTGCGGAACGATGCCGATCTCGTCGAGACGCTGCCGGAGCCTCACGACATGCCGGTCGTCTCCGATCAGCCCCGTTCCCGCCAGTGTCAGAAACGTGAC
>JAKJFL010000369.1:0-4078 GCA_022704935.1 Candidatus Rifleibacteriota bacterium | reverse complement strand
CCGGCACCCCCGGCTGGTCGAAAACCCGCCGGCCGGCGTCAGCGGCTGACCGCCCGACGCCGGAAAGGCATCAGAAGACCGGGGTCACCTTGTCGCTGCCGAGGCACTTGGTGCAGACGTATCCGCGCACCAGCTTGCCGCGAAGCATGACGCGCTTCCGCTGAAGGTTGACGCTCCAGCGCCGTTTCGTGCGCCGATGCGAGTGGCTGAGCTGATAGCTGACCTGGGGTCCGCGTTCACAAACCAGACAATACCGAGACATTTGTGTCACCTCCGAACAAAGGTCAAGTGGTTCTGTATATTACCAGAATTTCACCGCCGATGCAACGACATTGTACACCATCATCGTTTTTCTTCTCGCTTCATCGTCTGCGCCTCGGCGGTAAAACGGTCTTTGTATCTCCATGTTGAAGCGGTCTTTGCGACCTGTGATCCGGCTGGTGTGAAAACGGATACACCTGGCCTGCCAGACGAGCGATTTTCCTAAGATGGAGCCGCCCGCCTTCCGATAGTTCTACAAAAGGCTTTCATCGGAGGTCGGGTCATGTCATTTCTGCAGAACGGGCGATACGCGCTCTTCCTGGTCGCCGTCATTCTTCTCGCAGCCGCCCTGGGGGGCTGCACGAACGCTAACTCCATCGCCGGCATCGACACGACGGATACAACAGACACCACCCTCACCGACACGTCCTCGACTTCGACGTCGGCGAACCTCTCCCCCATCCTGAACATCACCTCGTCGAACGCGATGGTGGGCCTCGGAGGGGAAGTGAACCTGACGGCCGACGCCATCGATCCCGATGGCGATCCGGTCCAGCTCGCCTGGACGGCATCGGGAGGTGTGATCATCAAGAATGTTTCGAACATGGCCGTCTGGAAAGCCCCTTCAACGACTGGCAGCTACGAAATCTCATGCCTCGCGTCGGACGGGAAGGGAGGCGCAACGTCATCGAAACTGAACGTCGCCGTCGTGGGTGGCCGTGTCTACCGTGTGACGGTGCAGGTGAACAGGGCATCGCTTCTCGTCAACCAGGCGGGATCGACGGCCGACGGCGAATGGCTCCCGCTCGCCCAGGCCAAAGTGACGATTCCCTCGCTGAATCTCGTCGGCATCACCAACGCGGAAGGGAAAGCGGAAATCGCGCTCGACACCGGTACTACCGTCGCCAGTTCCGCCGAAATCCAGATCACGTATCTCGACTGGAATCTCAGGTATGTATCACAGTTCCCTGCCAATGGCAGTTCGGTTACCGACACGGTGCAGTTTCATCCGGGGTATGAAGCGGCCTCGGTCGCGGTAGGGCGCGGCGATTCATTTACATCCCGCCGCGGGAGCGTTGAACTGGTGGTTCTTGGTGACGTTGCCGGCGAAGCCCTCCCGCTGAATGAAGTGCTGGTCAGCGCCGGAACGAGCCAACTCTCGACGAGCAACGGCACGGCACTTCTGAGTGTCGACGCGTCCCAGGGAGAGACGCGGATCTCGGTCGCGAAGAGCGGATACACCGATCGGAGAGACCTGGTGCTTCCCGTGGCGCTGGACGGACTGACGATGGTCCGGATGAAGCTGCAGAGCCAGAACTCGGTCCCGATCACGGACCCGATCATTTCCTGGGCCCGGCCGTATAACGGCCAGCAGGAGATACCCGTCACGACCGCATTCGAGGTCGGTTTCGGACAGGCCATGGACAAATCCTCGATTTTCGACGAGTTCGAGATGATCGTCGAGGTCGCGGGGGGAATGACGGCCGCCATCACCGGTTCGGCAGTTCCGTCGTTTTTCACGGTCGAGTGGTCAGGCGACACCATTCTGCGATTCAGGCCGAAGACCGCCCTTGCCGCGAAGAAAACATACAAGGTGATGCTGTCGAAATGGGGTGCCCGCACGGCGGACGGCAGGGTACTGCGCAGTTACGGCGGCGTCTTCGCGACGTTCACGACAGCCGCCGATCCGGCGCCTGTCGTCATCTCGACCTCGCCGCGCAACGGCGACAACGGCATTTCCCGCATCGGACCGTTCCTGGTGAAGTTCAGCAGGCCGATGGACCGATCGAGCCTGACAGCCGGACTGAAGCTCGACATCACCGACGAGACGGCGGGGGCAAGCGTTTCCATCAGCGGCGCGGCGCTCGAATCCGAATTCAGGATCACGTGGTCGGAAGACGACACCCTGCTGTCGCTCGTGCCCGTCAGGACACTGAGAGCCCGCTCTCCCTATCTCGTCCGGATCACGAGCGCGGATCTCCGGTCGAAATCCGGGCTCGCCGTCGCCGGCCTTTCACAGCTCTGGGTGCGTTTCACGACCGGTAACTGAGGATTCTCCGAGGGGTTCAGATGCCGGTCCGGAAAACGAGGGTCGGGATCGTGTCGAGCAGGATCATCAGATCGAGCGAGATCGACATGTTCTCGATATAATAGAGATCGTATTCTATATGTGTATGTATAGGTAGGTTCGCCGTCCGCGCATACACCTGCCATAATCCCGTGATGCCGGGGCGGACCTTGAGCCGCTTCGCCTCGAGCGGCGTGTAGTCCCTGACGATGAACGGCATTTCGGGCCGGGGGCCTACGAGGCTCATGTCGCCGGCCAACACGTTCCAGAGTTGCGGAAGCTCGTCGAGGCCGGAAGAGCGAAGGATCGCCCCGATGCGGGTGATCCGCGGGTCGCTCCGTTCCGTAGGCGTCGGCGAGTAGGCATCGGCATCGGCGAACATCGTCCGGAACTTGTAGATCGTGAACTCGCGGCCGTCGAGACCCACCCGTTTCTGCCGAAACATGATCGGCCCCGGCGAGTCGAGTTTGATCAGCAAAGAAAAAGCCAACGCGAGCGGGGCGAGAATCACCAGGAACGCCGCCGACACGAGCGCGTCCAACACCCGTTTGGCGGCGAGAACGAAGGTGCGCGACGCGGGAGAGGACACGCTCAGCATCACGGCGCCGTCGAAAAAGCCGCCCGCGATCTGGCGCAGATACAGGTTGCCGAACGACGGCACCAGGTGCAGGAGAATGGCCGGGTTGCGCGACCGTTCGCGGAGTTCCCAGAGCTGTTCGTAGGCGATGCGGTCCCCGAAGATGAACACCTCGTCGATGTGCTCGGCGACGATCACCTCGGGAAGCGGCACGCCCGCCCCGGCCGCGACGACGTCGGCACCGAGGGATGGATGTTCCCGGAGGCGCTTCTCGAAAAGATCGAGCGCCGCGCCAGTTCCCGCCAGAATGACCCGGCGACGGCCCCAGCCGCGCACATGAAGGGCTTCTCGAAGCCTGTGGGCGACCTGCCGGCCGATGCCGCCGATGCAGACGAACGTCAGCCACCAGAAGAAGAGCACGAGACGCGAGTAGTCGTAGGCATGGTACAGGAACGTGCCCGCCATGAGGAGCAGAAACAGGATGATCGAGGTCTTGAAGTGAAGAAGCAGCTCATCGAGCCTGAACAACAGAAGTTTCCGCTCGTAGCCGCCCCTCCAGAGGAGAAGAAGGTGCCAGATCGGGACAGCGGCACAAACGAGCAACGCATACTGGCGGGGATTTCGCAGATACGGCTCGACGTGAAACAGAAACTCGGAGGTGCGAAGCAGATAGGCGACCGTCGCCGACAGGCAGATCGTTATCGTGTCAGCTATAAAATTCAGCATCGGAACCAGCGCCGCCATGCTGGTTCGTCCACCAGCGACGGGTTCCGACGGAGCGGGGATAGCCGACATCGTTCAACGGCCGTCGTCCAGGGCGCGGAAGAGCCGATACCAGAGAAACCCGACCGTCAGAGAAACCAGCGTGGCGACAGCCGTGTATCGCAATCCCGGTCCGTCTCCGATCGCCAGCCTGACGTCCGGAGTTTTCACCGACTGAGCTCCCGTCGCGTCCGAGGACGGGGCGGAAGGCATGCCGGCTGCGCCGGAACGGCCCCCGTCGCGCGTTCCCATCGGTCTCGCAAGTCGCACATCCGGCGCGGGGGGCGTTGACGCCGCCTCCGCCGGGCCGCCGTATGGGCCGCTTGGCGGAGGTGGAACGTCCTGGACCGCCCGTTCGGGTTCGCCCATTCGCGAAGAGCCGATCGCCGGAACCGTCGATACGGTCGTGA
>JAKJFL010000368.1:0-4105 GCA_022704935.1 Candidatus Rifleibacteriota bacterium | reverse complement strand
CGTCCAGCCAGGCCGCCAGCCGTTCCGGTGTGAGTATGTAGGCGAACCCCGCGCCTTTCTTCACGAGCCCTTCGGAAAATCCGACAATGACCGACTGGGAACGGAACGCCGCTAGCATGATCGGCCGCGTCACCGCATCGTTCATCAGCCCAGGGTCGGGCGGCAGGATCGTCGCGACGGTCGAGGCATCCAGGGCACGAAGGGCCTCGGGAAGCGACCGGGGATCCTGGAGTCGGTTCACGACCAGATTCACACCATCCTCTTGGGCGGCTTTTTCGAGAGTCGGCGCGGGTTTGAAATCCTCTCCGGCATAGGGATACCAGATCGTTTTCAGGCCGGGATTCAGCTTCTTCAGGGTCCTGACCTGGAGATGATGCGGTTGAGAGATCTCGATCGGAACGACCCTGGAATCATGCCCCTCATCGCCGTCGAACACCGACAGGATCGGCACGTTCCAGGTCATGGTGAGAGCCCGTTTCAGCCCGGCCTCGCCGAACGCGATGACGATGCTCGGGGAGCGGCTGTCGATGAAGCTCGAGGTTGTCTTCTCTACCGGGCAGCTCACGAACTGCCGCTTGAGTCGGGCCTCCAGCTGCTGAACGATCGCGAGATACAGGGGAACATCGGATCGGAAAAACGCCCAGACCTCCGGTTCGGCTCGACAGGGAAGCAGCGTCGCGAACGCAAGCGCGAACGCCAGCAGCACCGTCGTGAGCGGGCGCTGCATGCGATGCCTTCGTCTCTTCATGTCGATGTCGCGGTCTTCGTTCACAGATCCCAGGTCATTTCCAGGGTGATCTGTCGGCCGGGCTGGGGGAAGTCTTCAAATATACCATCACCTATATATACTGGCGTCATCGAGGTATACGTGTTGAGAAGATTTTTCACCTTCAGCGTGATCCGGTCGGCCATGCCGGGGAAGCCGAGTCTGGTGACGGTCAGATTCAGGAGGCCGAGGCCGGGCAGCGAATCGCGCACATCGGCGCCGTTTCGAGAGCGACGGGAGGTCGCCGTGCCCCAGAGGCTGGTCTCATAGTTGTTCATGCGGAACGAGTAGCCCAGATTGACTTTGTTCTGCGGCAGCTCGGGAGCAAACTCGATGGGAGTGGACAAGGCTCGCCGGCGAAACGTCGAGACGTTGGCGAACACTTCCTGACCGCGGCCAAACCGCTTGCGGGTTTCGAACTCGATCCCGTCGTAATCCGTGCGGCCGATATTTGTATAGAACAATGTATTCGTGCTCTGAATGCGATCTCGCAACTGGTTGATGAACACGTTGATTTTCGAAAACCAGCCGGGAAATGGTTCGCCGAGCAGCTGGAACTCGGTCGTCCGGATATTCTCGCTTTTCAGCGCGGCGTTCCCGGCCATTTCATGGAAGTCGGGATTTCTATAGGCATGCCCATACAACAGCTTCCCGGTCCACCGTGCGTTGAACCGATAGATCAGTCCGGCACGCGGATTCCAGGTGCCGCCGAAGTCGGAATGGTCGTCGTATCTCGCCCCGACGACGAGACGCAGGTTGGTCGCCAGGGACATGTCGTCCTGCAGGAACATCGACGTGTTGTCCATCCGACCGGGTTCGGGATACTCGCCAGGGATGAAGGCCAGAGCCGCCGGGTCGGCCGGCGTGCCGAAGGAACCAAAAACCGCCGATTCCGCGAGATCGATGAACGTCTTTTCGGCGCCGAGGCTGAACTGGTGCCGGCCGGTCGGAGCGGCCTTGTAGAGAACATCGATTCCCCAGACCGAGTCGCGAGAGTGGTCTTCTCGCATCGCTCCGAGCGGATACACGAGCCCGGTGAGCGGGAACAGCACGCCCGGGCTGACCGCCTCGGCGCGCTCGCTGTCGAGGAACTGGTTGTAGAAAACCCGGCTCGTCAGTTCCGCCGAGTCCTTCAGGGTGCGGTGGTATTTCAGCGTCAGCAGGTCGTTCGAGCGGCGGAAGAACGTCTTATCGTTCAGATTGTTGAAATATCCGATATAGCCTTCGCGGTTCCCCTCGACGTGCTGGGCGAGGAAGGTGAGCCCCCGGGGATCGGTGACCTTGAGCATCAGGTCCTTCTTCGTGTAGGCGTCGTGCGTGAGGCCGCTCTTGCCGTAGCCGTCGACGGCGACGAACCGGTCCTGGCTGTCGGAGCCTTCGCCCGACACGTTCAGGTCGATGGTCGTCTTCCCGGCCTTGAACACCCTTCCCAGGGCGATCCCGCGCCGTTCGAACGAGCCGAGGGTCGTTTTCAGATAGCCGGAGTCGGCCGGCCGGTCGTCGGTGATGCAGTTGATGACGGCCAGAAAGGCGCTCGAGCCGTACAGCGCCGAACCCGGGCCGCGCATGACCTCGATGCGCGAGAAGCGCGACAGGTCGAGCAGATCCCACGTCCAGTATGGGGAGCCGAGGAACTGGTTGTTGATGCTGATGCCGTCGACCATGACCATGAAGCTGCGGTTCGAGTCGAGGATGCCGCGGGGCCCCGGCCACCAGTCGCCGGCGATGGATTTCCACGGGTTGAAGCCAGGAACGAACTGGAGCAGTTCGGGAAGCGTGTCGACGCCGAGTGCGCGAATCTGCTGCGCCGTGAACACCGACATGATGGCCGGCGACTCGATCGCAGGCTCGGGAAGCCGCGTGGCGGTGACGACCGTCTCGGGCTCGTAGAGCAGGGCCAGCGACTCGAGCTCGAGATCGGCGGCCCGGGCCGCCGGAACAGATAGAAGGGTAATCAGGATCACGGCCGAAATCCAGCCGAGCATATTCCGGGCAACGGACGACGGGACCGCCTGGACTGCGCCATCCAGTCGCCAGCGGCCCACTTCCCACATCGTGCGGGTCGGATGCACCTTCTGCATTCGTTTCTCCTCGCGAAGGATTCATTCCGGCGACCGGAAGCGAAACGAAGCGATACATCCCGGTCGTGAACCTCAATGATAAATAGACCGGTATGGAAAAAGCAACCTTTTCACCGTCGGCAATCCAGGCGGTTCGCGTACCGTCCTTGCGGCACGAGGATGCGACCCATTCTGGGGTGTCATCCGCGGATCGGTTCTTGAAACGAAATCCACATACCAGGCACAAAGTATAGTTAACTATTTGTTACAACCGTTCTTCGTGTCTTGGTGTCTTGGTGTCTGGTATGTTGAAATTCGAACGATTCACCGCGGAGACGCTGAGACGCCGAGGAAAATATCTTAGTACATTTTTTCAATCTCTGCGCCTCAGTGCCTCGCGGTGAAAAGGTCTTTGTATCTCTGTGCTTCAGGGGTTGTGAACCCTGATACCCTCGTCCTGGGCCTGCATACAAAACCTTCTTTTCGTTTCATCGATGTGGTAATCTGGAGCGAGAGAAGAACGAATTTCTGAGAGGCTTTCCGGATTATGGCCAGACTGATCGTGTTGATGCCGAGCGGGCAGCGGCTGGTGTATGAGATCGAGAAAGTGGCGACGGTCGGGCGGCTTCCCGAGAACGCGATCGCGATTCCCGAGCCGCACATCTCGAAAACCCACTGCCGCATCACGCTCCAGGGCGACGGGTACGTCATCGAGGATCTCGGTTCGCGGAACGGCACCCTGCTGAACGGCATTCGTCTCACGGTGCCGACCCGGCTTCAGAACGGCGCTCGATTCTCGCTCGGCGGCACCGAGTGCATCTTCCTGATCGAAGACCGCCGGTCCGTCGCGACCCCGGGTGACACCGCGCTTTCCGACCGACCGACCAGGGGTGGGCCGATCGCGGTGCCGGAACCCGCCGCCCCCATGAAGCTCGACAGCCAGCACGCGATGCAGGCCGTTTTCACCCCGAAACAGCCGGGCATGGTCCAGGGGCGCATCGCCGTCGAGTCGAAAACCTTCCAGCCCGAGAAGGAAATCACGGATGTCGAGTATCTGCGCCGTGACTACGAGAAGCTGCGCATCGCCCACGAGCTGATGCAGGCGGTCGGCCACGAGATCGACCTCGACCGCATTCTCGATCGCATTCTCGAGTGCGTGTTCGACATGCTGCCGGCGAACCGCGGCGTGGTGCTGCTGTATGAGGCTAACGGACGGCTCGTGCCGCGCGCCAGCCGCATGCGCAAGGAGCGGCCCGACGAGGAGTTCATGATCTCGACC
>JAKJFL010000367.1:0-4116 GCA_022704935.1 Candidatus Rifleibacteriota bacterium | reverse complement strand
CGGTCGCCGGCCTCAAGGCCGAGATGAAGGCGAAATACGGCATCAGCGCAAACGACGGGGACGGCGCCGTCTGGAGCCAGCGCCAGCTGGAAGAAGCGAACAAGGTGCTCGCAACGCTGCCTGAAAGTTTCCGCTCGAACACGAAAAGCATCCAGCGCGATGCGTCATACATGAGCCCCGGGGTTCTTGGCTATGTACGGATGGGCATCCCAACGGTCCACATGATGAACAGTTCCTGCTACGATCGAACTTTCCAGGGCACGCTCGTTCACGAGATGACCCACACGTTCCAGGCCAACAACATGCACCTCGTCAATGCCTGGAAGAGCCAGTTCTGGTCGGGCGGACGCCCCAACCCACCCTCCGTCTCGGGCTACGGCAACACCCAGGCCGTCGAAGACTTCGCCGAATCCGTCAGGACATACTGGCAGAGCGGTGCGGCCATGAAGAAAAGCCAGCCTGACCGGTACGAATTCATCCGGAAGCATGTGATGGGAGGCACGGAATACTGATGAAAACACGTTCCCTCCTCCTCGCCATCCTCTTCCTCGTCGCCGTGACCATCGCCGGGCAGGCGATGATCGCAACCCTCAAGCTCCCAGACCTGGTGCGACAATCCGAGATCATCGCGATCGCCACGGTTGTCTCGTCGACGGAAATGGATACCGACAAGGAACAGATTTCCACGTTCCGAAACGAACTGAAACCAGAAAAAATCCTGAAGGGCTTCTGGAAGCCAGGCGAGCCCTTCATCGTCATGACACGCCAGTGCGGCAAGCCCGGCCAGATCGGCTGGATCGAAGATCAGCCGCAATTCCCCGACAAGGGAAACAAGTGCCTCGTTTTCTTGAAGCGTGTCGACGTCGACAAGCTCGAGATCGTCAACCTCGTGCAGGGCGTCTGGCCGATCATCGGCGGAAAGCCTGCCGGCATGGGCCTAGGATACGAGGTTTCCCAGATAGAGGAACTCGTCAGGCAGCAGAAAAACTGACTCGAACTTTTGAAAAAGCCCCCGTTCAGGGGGCTTTTTTTTGTCTTCTCAGCATCCGCCATCCGGGCATCGGCGAGCTTTTCGCGCCTTTCGCGACAGCAAGGTCTGGAATCCAGATGATATCGCGACCACAGGAAACGAGTGCCAGACCATCTCTCAGATGTCGGGGGACGTGCCTGTCGATGAGCCACCTGGAAAGCTTCTTCCCGCCCGTTCCGCCGGCCTGGCGGAACCGATCACCCGGTTTTCTCGCGCGAACGTTGTATGGGCCAGGATATATAGATGGATCGATCCATATCGATTCGCCCTCTTCGGGAGGAGATTGAGGACCGTCTGCCGTACCGGTTTCATCGGCAAGAATATAGTTCCAGTCCCCGAATCCTGCCGGGCAGCCTGGTTGCAGCTTCATTTCGACCGATACCGGCTCCTGTGCTCCAGATGGAAACACGGCAAGCCCGTCTCGCGTCCGAACGATCATCCAGTCCCGGAGTGGCACTCCGCGGCCGCACTTCCCGGCTCGGACGAGCTCGGCAAGGCGGTCCAGCAGAGCCCGCGCCGGCTCCTCGATCTTCAGGTTCCTGAGCAGCCATCGGCGCAAGGTCTCCCTGAGGAGAAAATCCGGACGCCGCGCAGAAATCGCGATCGAGCATTCATCGGATGCCGCGACACCATGTCCCGTCAGCGTGCGGACAAGCCTCGAGACGGACTGAAGGTCTTCAGCCAGCGGACAAATCCGGCCTGCGATACCGGGCCGAAGATTTTCCAGGAGCGGAACGAGCTCGTTCCTGATACGGTTCCGCAGGAATTTCGCAGAGGCGTTCGTCGGGTCTTCCAGCCAGTCCTGGCCGATATGTTCGAGAAATCCGCGCAGTTCGCCCCTGGAGAACCCGAGAAGCGGCCGCCAGAGCATCAGCGGCCTGCCGTCGACGAGAACACGCCGCCGTTTCCGGATGCCGCCAAGTCCCTGAAGTGATGTTCCACGCACAAGGCGCATGAGCAGGGTTTCAACCTGGTCGTCGGCGGTATGGCCGAGCGCCACCGCATCGAGCGCATGCTCGCCAGCCATCCGGGCAAATGCAGCTAGGCGGCCCGATCGCGCCGCTGCTTCGCTGACCCTGCCTCCGGGCTCTTTCTCAAGCGCGACACAGAAGCATTCCATATTCGCCCGGGCCGCAAGACGCCGGACCCATTCGGCCTCGGAAGCACTTTCCGGCCGCCACCCATGATCGACATGAAGAACGACGAGTGTGCAAAGGCCGGCCTCATGAAGCGGCTGCAGGATACGAACCAGGGCAACGGAGTCCCCCCCGCCGGAAACGGCAACCCCGATCTTCTTTCCCGGCAACCGCGCGGCCACCCCGTCGATCTTTTTCTTCCACGCCTGAGAGAGCACCCCGCCTCCCTTCGCAGCCTTCATAGAAAACATCCCGGCCTCTCGAAAGAACGAACGTTTCACATAACGAAAAAACCCGCTGTTGAGGCGGGTTTTCGAAGAAAGTCGGACGTTCTTGCAACGTCCTGCGGTAGCAGGGGAGGGAGTCGAACCCTCGACAACACGGGTATGAACCGTGTGCTCTGACCAACTGAGCTACCCTGCCATGAAGAAGGGCCGGCTATTGAGCCAGCCGACCCTTGTTCAATCGGTTGCGGGGGACGGATTTGAACCGCCGACCTTCGGGTTATGAGCCCGACGAGCTACCAGGCTGCTCCACCCCGCGTCGTATACAGTGCCGGGAGCCGGGCTTGAACCGGCACGGGTATTACCCCACCGGATTTTAAGTCCGGTGCGTCTGCCTATTCCGCCATCCCGGCGGAACGTAGGTTGAGAATACCACCGATCGTGAACGAAGTCAAGTCGATATTTACAAATCGATACTGATCGCTGTCCTATTCGGGAATAGATTCACCGATTCGTACAGAATGTTTTCATTTTCATTGTGTATGGTATAATGAGAACATGCAAAGCAGCGTATTTTCCGTGCATTTTTTCCCCGCAGCCTCTGGCCGGAGCGGCGTGACGCTGCTCGAGATCCTGTCCGCGATGCTGATTCTCGCGTTTGCATTCATCCCGATTTTCGGCGTCATCAGCACGGGAACGGCAGACTCCGACGTCACGAACTCCTACATTTCGGCCCAGACCATCGCGAGAAACGTGCTGGATACGGCGCTCGACTCTGTACCGTTCGAAAGCATCCAGGTGAATGCCGGCCAGATCGCCGACATCGGCGAATCAAACAACGAGATGAATGTCGGCGTGCTGGTCGATGTTCCCGGGTATGACGAGCGCACGTTTCTCGCCCAGCTCGGGAACAACACGGCGGGCGACATGAGCACACGCGGAGAAATCGTCGACGAGCGGGGCGTTCGGTACAAGGTGAAGCTGTTCGTGTTCCCCGTTGCGGGAAACGCTCCCCTCGACGTCACGAACAACGTGAGCTTCCGATATCGCCCGCGACCGCTGTATGAAAATGCGGTCAATGCTCAGAATCAGCAGATCTGGTATACGACGGATCCCACCAACCTGTATATGAACGCCGCGGCGCCGAGCCCGTATTCTTACACCCTTCCGGCGCCCGTCATCCAGTCCGCTCGAGAGCTCGGCGCGCCGCCCGGCCCATCCGGCGATTACTGCGTCATGAAGCGCCTTCTTCTTCGGGTGAAGTGGCAGATGCCGCGCGGCATCGAGCGGTCGGTCACGATCTACACCGCCAAAGCACATCTTTCAAGGCAGGATTGAGATGAACAGCATCTGCAGAAGACAGGGAATGGCAATTCCGCTCGTGTTGTTGTTCGCAACCGTTTTGGCCGTCATCGGCACGGTTCTGATCAAGACGACCCGCCAGACGAGCCGTCAGAATCTTTCGAGTTACAATCAGCTCCAGGCGCATTTCATCGCCCGCGCCGGCATGGAACACGCCCTGCTGAAGATCAAGTATCTCCAGCGCGAGCTGTACGACGCGATCTGCCTTTCCCAGGGGCGCAACCCGCTCTTCGATTTCTCTCGCTCCATCAGCGCGACCAATCCGGGCCCCGCATTTCTCTACACTTCGGGGGAATTCGCCCCGACCGGGTTCTTCACGCCAAACTTCGCGAAAAACAATTCCACGACATGGGTCCGGGCTTTC
>JAKJFL010000366.1:0-4121 GCA_022704935.1 Candidatus Rifleibacteriota bacterium | reverse complement strand
GAGGGTGTGCATTTTCCCGCGCAGGAAGATCTTCGTGATGATTCCCGGGAAAACGTTCTTTTTCTCTTCCTGCCGCTTATCAGCCCTCATGATGTAAACGGCTTCCGGCCGGATTCCGAAATGGACTGACTGGCCGGCTGCGTATTTGTGCCTGCAGCGACAGGGAACGGCGACCGTCTGATGGACGCTTTCCCAAAGAAGCACCACGCCGGTATCGGTTATCTCGAGCACCTTTCCCGGAAAGACGTTTTTGATGCCGAAGAACGATGCCGCGGCGAATGAGCGGGGGTATGAGTAGATGTCGTCGCGACTCCCGCTCTGGAGAATCCTGCCGTCCATCATGATCGAGATGTGATTTCCAAGGAAAAACGCCTCGTCGTGATCGTGCGTGACAATCAGCGTCGTCATCCGGAATTCTTCGAGAAGACTTTTCAGAAGGCGGCGGATTTCTTCCCGGAACGAGTGATCGATGGCGGAGAACGGCTCATCCAGGACGAGCAGGACGGGTTTCGTCACCAGCGCCCGGGCGAGCGCCACGCGCTGCTTTTCGCCTCCACTGAGGTTCTGCGGCCACCGGTCGAGCAGTTGGCCGATACGCAGAAACTCCACGAGATGCTCGAGGAACGGCGCGACCTCCGTCGGCTCGATGCCGTTGGCCCGGACGCCGTAGAGGATATTGTCGCGGACCGTCATCGTCGGGAACAGGCAAGTGTCTTGCGGCACGAACGCGATCTGTCGTTTGTGCGGCGGGAAGCCGGTGATTTCCCGCCCTTCCAACAGTATCGCCCCCGACTCCGGAGAGCGGAGGCCGATCAGCGTTTCCAGGAGGAACGTCTTTCCCGCTCCCGTCGGGCCGACGATGACGTGGCAGTCGCCCCGGGGAATTTTCAGCGATATAGAATCCAGCCGGAACGAGCCGGCGGCGGCACTGATCGAGCGGAACTCAATCATATTTCACCGTCAGCACGAAGCGAAGGATGAACAGCACCGAAAGTCCCACGGACAGCAGGATGAGGATCATCAAGGTCATGCCTTCGATGTCCGCGCTCCCGACGCGCATGAAGATCGAGATCGGGAGAGTTTCCGTCTTCATCGGCATCGCGCCGGCCAGCATGATGGTCGCGCCGAACTCGCCGATGCACTTTGCGAAGGTCAGGATCGTCGCGGCAAGCATGCCGGTTTTCGCCATGGGCAGAGTGACCGTCAGAAACGCCCAGGGCGGGGTCGCCCCAAGCGTGCAGGCGACCATCTCGTATCGCGGCGATATCCCGTCGAACGTGTTTTTCATCGTCCGCACGGCAATTCCGACCGTGGTCAGAAACTGGGCGAGGATGATGCCGGGAAACTCGAACACGACGGAAACACCGTGTGCCTGGACGAGTTCGCCGATCCTTGTCTGGAAAAAGATCAGCACCATGGCACCGAGGGAGATGGGGGTCACGACGAGCGGCAGTTCGAGCAGGACGTCGACGATGCGCTTTCCGGGAAATTCGTATCGGGAAAGCGCGTAGGCGGCGGGAACGGCGAGAAGCATCGAGAGTGACGTGGCGATCACCGCGGCCTTCAGGCTGAGCATCACCGAAAACAACACCCGCTCCGAGCCGAGAGCCTGAACGAGCTTCGATGGGTTGATGAACGCGAAAAGGCTCAGGACCAGAAGCAGATACAGCGTGAAAATTCCGAATGTGATCCCGATGGTCAGTTTCTTCAGCACGACCCGACTTCCACGGTCATTTCATCCATTCCGCCGGAACGTTGTAGGGAGTTCCCCCGACAGGCTTGTCAGCGCCGACATACGCGAGCGCTTCCTCGGCGGTCGTAAAATAGTGAAACTTTTTGAAGAACTCGAGCCCTTCAGGCGATTTCATGAACTCGACGAATTTTTTCGATGCCTCGAGATGCTGCGACCTCTTCGTTATCGCAACGGCAAGATAGCTGATACGCACGATCTCATCCGGAGTCAGCTTCACCGTTTCGATCAGCTCCGGGTTCCAGTATTCGAAGACGCTCCAGCCGATGACGGCGTCAGCGGATTTGAGAAGCAGGGCCGTGGCGGTTTTCTCGCAACTTTCCGTATAGGTGACGAGATTCGCCCGGAAAGCCTTCTTTTCTTCGGGGGAAAGGAACCGTTCGGCGAGTTCGACCGCGAACACTCCAAGGCAGACGGTTTCGGGCTGTGCAATGGCCACTCTGAGACCGGGACGGCACAGATCCTTCAGGGTTTTGATCTTGTGCGGATTTCCCTTCTGAACGTTGATGGAGGGAACGAGATAGACGATCGGCGTGACGGTGGATTCATCGACCATGCCGTCCTTCACTGCCTTGTCGATGAAATCGATCGAGCCGGGAAAGTAGATGTCGCCCTTTCCGGACAGTTTGATCTGAGAAAGCAGCATCCCCGAACCGGCGATATTGACATCGACCTTGATGCCGGTCTTCGCCTCGAACGCCTTGGCAAGCGGCTCTACGACGGGCTGCGCGGCGGCGCCAGCCATGAACAGAATGCGTTCTTCGGCCGCCCAGGCCGGGTTCAGGCTTTCGGCAAGACATACCGCGACAACAAGGAGCTTCAAGAGTGATTTCATAGGCACCTCAATATATGGTTGCACATATCCGCCTTCCAGCCATCATACAAGATTGCATCATACACCATTTGTTCATGCTTTACACGGTTGAGGTGCAAAGGGGAGCTCTGGCCGGGCGACGGTCGGGCGAGGCGATGTGCGCGCACGGCAGTGCACGCCTACTTGCCGAACACCGGCGGAGGGGGTAGAATGGCGGCCCAAGCTCAAGTGCAGGAGTTGTGCAGATGGCGATCGACGAAATCGAAGTTCCCGGTTCATCCGTTTCCCTCAAATGCTGGAACGCCCGTATCGACGATATTCCGGGCTTTTTCAAGAAACTTTCGGGTGAAACAGACGTTTTCTCGATCGACCCCGAAATTCCCGGCTTTCACGACTGCGACGCGAACAAGGGGATCATCCGCGGTTTCTACTCGTGCGTCACCCCGTTCGAAGTCGAGCATCTCGTCGACGGGATCACGACGAAGACGCTGTTCAAGAAGATCGAGAGCACCGAGTTTCTGCTGCTCGAGAACTGCATGTTCACGATGGGAAGAAGCGGCCCGGCCAAGGGACTTTCGAACGTGCTTTCCGCCGCCTCCGGTTACGGGGTGACGCAGATGGAGTTCGAGTTCCGACAGATGAGCCAGCTCCAGGATCGACTCAGCCAGACTAAGGCGATCGTTCTGACCAATCCCAAGGACAAGGAAGTCCGACGTGCGCGGCTCGCCGGACTCATCGAAAGTTATACCGAGTACAATGTTATCGACCCGCGCAATCACGGGATCGAGAACGTCGCCGGCCTGGTCGATTCACCTCTCGGCCCGGTGACGATCACCGTGACGCGGAAAGGCGGTCTTCGTCTGCGCGTGAAGAAGGGGTTCATCCTCACGATCGACTGCCTGCTCTGGCTCCTGGCGCTGATCCGCGACGAGGAACCGCCCGAGGCAGTCGCCCGCCGCTCCTGACCGGACGAAGAGATACGCCGCAAAGAAACGAAGAACGTTTCACCACGGAGTCACGGAGACACAGAGTTCGAAGGTGTTCCTCTGCGTCTCCAAGCCTGCGGTGCGTTGTTTCTTCGGGGAGCGTGCGGAGAGGTGGCTGTCACTCGAAGTGTTGGAGGCGTTCGACGGCGCGGCGGAGGGTTTCGAGGACGAAGGGTTCCTGTTCGGTCTTGAGGAGATCTTCGAGGGTCTGCAGGGCGACGCAGGCAACGCTTCCCATCTCGCCGAGCGCATGCGCGGCGGCTTCGCGCGTAAGGGGGTCGCCCTCGACGACGGCCTTTTCGAGGGCGTGCACAGCCTCCTCGCCAAGCCGGCCCAGGATATTCGCAACGATCCACCGTACGGACCGCGTGACCGTTCCGAGCGACTGGACGAGTTCGGGGATCGCGCAGGCGCCGAGCCGCACGAGCGTTTCGCCGGCAAGATACGAAATGCCGACATGCTCTTCCCGCAGGAGCGTGATGATCGAGGGAACCGCGGGCCGGCCGATCTGGACGACGATGTCGGCAGCCCAGCACCGCATCGACACGTCGTTTTCCCGCATGAGCCGGAC
>JAKJFL010000365.1:0-4143 GCA_022704935.1 Candidatus Rifleibacteriota bacterium | reverse complement strand
GTTCGAGCCGGTCCCGTCTTCGCATCGAGCAGACTCCGCCAGGCCTGGAGAGACCTGGTCGCGAGAGCAATGCTGCTGGTATTGCGACGAGGCAGCTCTTCCCATGCCCCAGCGTCTTCGTAGGTGTCGAACGAGATGCGTTCGAGGAACCGGGGGTACAACTCGAGCACGCGGAAGCGCGTCCGGTTCAGGTCCCCGGCTTCGAGCAGGCCTTCCGACGCCGCTTCGGCTAGGGCCGTGAAAAAGAGGCCGTGAGCGTCGATCTGGCGATGGTTCCAGGTTTCGGGCCGCCCGTTCACCATCACGTCATCGAGCTTCGCAGACCGGCCGTTGAAGCGAATATGCGGCATGGCCATCTGGTCGAGGGCCAGCGCCGGGTCGGCGATGACAGCCTCGAAACGGCCGACCTGGGCCGGCGTGGCGTAGTAATCCCAGAGAGCCAGCAGAAGGCGCCGGGCATCGGCGCGCCGCTCGGGATCGCGGGCCAGCGCGTAATATACCCAGACGTTGTCGCGGACCCAGATGGCGTCGTAGTTGGTCGAATCAGCCTCGTCTTCCGTCGTGCGCGTGGCGGCGGGGGCGAAACCGCGCGGGTTCAGTTCGATGCGCAGGTGCGGAGCGAGCGCTGCGCGGATCTCGGCGACCAAGCGGGCATCCAGCGGGCGGGCGACCCATTCCGCCACGGTATCGTTGAACACCTTGATGAAGACCCCTTCGGCCGCCTGCACGTCACGACATACCGGCTGGTTTGCCATCACGGCCTTGCGAAGAACAAGGGCTCCCGCCGTGTTTTCCGAAGCCGAGACAGCAACGCCGGGCACCTGAAGCAGCGTTCCGAGCAGTGTCAGGGCTACAGCCAGGAACAGACGGGGTTGAGCGCGAGACGGAATCGTAACCATGGCAGAGACCCTCCGATGCATATTTTTCCCTTGGGCTTGGTATAGCAGTAAATACCGGCCATGTCCATTGCCCGAACAAGCCGGACTGCGGTACAATTCCGCCGAATACACGTCCGAAAACGGAAGGAGACATTCCGATGATGAACTGCCGTTCGCTCCAGGCTCCCCCGAAGAGCCGCCCCTCGCTGCCGATCGCCGTTCTGCTGTGTGCGATCTCTCTGCTGCTCTGCATCTTCATGCATCCAACACCCTTGGCGGCGTTCGAGCGACTCCCCCTCAATACCGATCTTCAGACCGTCTTCAAATCCTTCCCGGTAGCGGATTCGAACATTCTGGCGCGAACCCGCCTGCTCACCGGGAATGAGGAGTCCTGGTATGCGCGCTGGCACATGCTGGAGTCGGCGCGCTCCTCGATCGTCTCGACGTATTTCATCGTCGACAACGACATCTTCGGCTGGTCTTTCCTTGGCCTGCTGCAGAAGAAAGCGCGCGAAGGCGTGAAGGTGAAGTTGATGATCGACGCGCGCTTCCTGCGCGGCGCACGCAAGATCGGCGATTTCGACGAACTCGAGGAACTTGCCCGCATGCCCGGCGTCGAGGTGCGCCTGTATAACCCGGTCGGGCGGTCCCTGCTCCACGTGTTCCAGGATCTTCGCCAAGTCCTGCTGTCGAATCACGACAAGATCATCATCATCGACGGCAAACTCGCCATGACGGGCGGCCGCAACATCGGCGCAGATTATTTCGTCCAGGTGGGCGAGCATGACAACGTGTTCCGCGACATGGACGTGGTCCTCGAGGGGCCGAACGTCGTGAAGCATCTCCAGAAGGCGTTCGACGAGGAGTGGACCATCCTCCGGAACGTCCCTGTCAAACCCGATCTCGCGAACCTCCGCGACCAGACGGCGAAGCTCGACCTGGCGTATCGGGTCATGAGCCGATATATGCAGGGCCGCGGCATCTACACCGCCGAACAGAGCCTCGATGCCGGGTTGAAAAAGCAACTCGACATCTACAACAAAGAAATCGTGAAGTATAAAAAGCTCATGTCATACGCGTCCTTCGAGTTGTTCCGCGGTGAGCGGCTGAAGCCGGTGAAGATTCTCGACAAGCACTCGATGCTCGGCACGCGCGAAGACATCGGCCCGGGCCTGATTCGCATGATCGACGCCTGCCGACACGAGATCCTGATCCAGAATGCCTACGTCGTTCTCTCCCCCGAAGCCGAGAAAGCCCTCGTTCGCGCCGCGAAGCGCGGCGTGAAGATCGTGCTCAACACCAACTCCGGCGAATCGACGAACCACGGCTCGACCGTGGCGTTCTTCATGAACGATTGGAAGCGCCTTCTCGCGACGATGCCGGGGGCCAGGATCCTCGTTTTCCCGAAAGGCAGCCCCTGCCTGCACACCAAGGCCTTTGTCTTCGACCGCCAGGTCGCGGTCATCGGCACGTACAATCTCGACCCGCTCAGCGACGTGGTGAACTCGGAAGTGGTCGCCGTCGTCCAGGACTTTCCTTTCAGCGAAATGACCGCCCAGCGCATGGAACGCCAGTTCCGGGAGTGTCTCGAGTACAAGATCGATCTTCAGCCCGACGGCAGCATCCGGACCGTCTTCGGTCCTGAAGACCACACCTCTGCCGACATGATGAAAAAGATGAACCGCCTCCGCAAATTCCAGTGGATCCGACCCCTGATCTGAACCCGCGTCAAGGGAGTCGTCTCATGCGAAAAATTCTCGCCATCACCGCAGGGTTCCTTCTTCTGCCCTTGCTGTCCGCGCACGCCTTTTTCTGCGGTTCGTGCGGCGCGAATCTGCCTGACCAGAGCCGGTTCTGCAATACGTGTGGAGCGGCTCAGCAGGCCGTTCCCGTTCCTGAGGCAGGGCAACGGTGGCAGTCTCTGCCCGCGAAACGTCCGGCACCGACGCCGGGAACGGTTTCCGAGCGGCAGTTTTCCCAGATCGTCCAGCCCCTGGAAGAGTATGGAAAAGATCTGCGGATCACGAACCTGACCTCTCCCCTGGTTCCGTCACTCATCCAGCGCACCCTCATACCCGGCTACGAAACGATCAGAAGGAACCTGGCACGGCGCCGGCTCACTCTCTCCCCGGCTCAGAATCGAATTCTGACGTTCTATAATGAATTCTATTCTTCCATCCTGTCATGGACGATGACTCTTGGAAGCGAGCGCGAACTCCTGTTCCCTCGCATCGGGCAGACCCTGTGCCTCCAAGCGTTTCTGCGGGCACATCCCGACGAGGCCGGCATGACGTCCCTTCAGGGCATCGAGGCCGTATTCGAGAAGGAGCAGCGTAACCTCGTTGAGCGGACCGAGACCATGAACGAGAACGCCGGCTTCGAGAACCCCGGCATCGCCTACCAGATCGCCCGTTCCGACAGGAAAGCCGTCTCGGATTCCTTCACGTTCACGCTCCTCATGAACGACCGAGGCAAAAAAGTCGGCGAACGGATGCAGGTGACCGATCGGGCCGGCGCGCCGCTGGGCCAGCTGAAATTCGTCGAGGAGAAGAACGGCCTCCGCCACTACACCGGCACGATGTCCAGAAAGCGGTTCGACGGGTTGGCGTCGCGAGAAGTCCAGGTGAAATACGTCGTGAAAACGACGTTTTCCACATCCTGGAACAAGGAAACCCTCCGGCTCCACCTCCTGCCGTCGCTCAAACCCGGCAATTCGACCGATTACTCCTACGAAGCCCTTCACGGCATCTCCCCCGACGTCACCCGCATGCGCTTCCTTCAGAGCATCGGAAAATACTGATCGCCCGAACGATCTTCATGTGAAAAGAGAATCATCATGAGCACCCCTTTCGGTGGAAGGTCCTCTCGTTTCCTGCTTCAGGCGTTTCTCTGCATCGCCTTCTTCGGCGTTTGCGGGGCCCTCTTCGCAACGACAGGAAGCTGCTGGTATCTGAACTGCGAATTCGAAACGGACGACGGCGCGAAGATCACCGGCTATTACGAGACATGCACATACGGCGTTTTCAACGAGCCGGCCGCCGCCGGGTTCGTCTCCGCGCCCTCGGGGGTTAACCTCCGCGATGCCCCGTCAGCAAAGGGGAAAGCACTGCGCAAGCTTCCGGATGCCACCCCCCTGGCCGTTCTCTCAACGGATGGCGACCCAGTCGAAATCGAAGGGAAAACGGCTCCGTGGTTCAAAGTGAAAGCCGGCGATCTCGAGGGATATGTCTTCGGCGGGTTCGTCCGGATTGCCTCGCAAAGCGAA
>JAKJFL010000364.1:0-4173 GCA_022704935.1 Candidatus Rifleibacteriota bacterium | reverse complement strand
GTTCCCGAGCCCCAGCGAAGGGCCCTCACAGGCGCCTCGGCGGCGGCGATGCTCGCCCTGCTCGCCCAGCTGACCTTCACGCCCGTCGCCGGCCGCGCCGACACGCCGCCGGCGGACGAAACGAGCGGGGAACTCAGGCCGGGCCTGCCGAACGCGGGAGTCTCGGCCTCCGATGACGACGATCGCATGACCCGCGGCATCAGGCCCGACTTCCCGATGCCGCCAGGCGGGGTCCGCCCCGATGTCCCAAAGCCCCCGAAGCCGGTACCCGCACCGCCCGTCACTCCCGACGAGACCGAAAACCAGGTCGCCCCGCCTCCCGCCACGGCCGCCTGGAAACCAGGCGATCCCCTCACGCTCGACACCCTGCAGCAGGTCATCGTTCGGACCGACGTGACGGACCGCTCCCTCAGCGACGCGCTCGACACGGTCGCCGCCAACACGGGGGTCAGGATATCCCTGTTCGGGGGAACGACAATCGACACCAGCCGCCGGATCAGCGCCTCGACGGCCGGCCTGCCCCTTGGGAAAGCCATCCGGAAACTCTGTGCCGAGGCTGCCGGCGAAGCAGCCCTGTTCGAGATCGAGGTCGGCGAGGCCGAGGTCATCGTCCGGTTCCGATCCCGCGCGGGTAACGCAGGCCCCGGCATCCGGCCGCAGCCGCCCGTCGATGTCGACGACTCGGCCATCACCCGCGGCATCAGGCCCGATATCCCCGGCCTCGGCGAGTAACCAGCATCTCCAATGAGCGCCGATATCACGCTTCTCAACCTGAACCTGCTGTATGTACGTTATCTCGACACCGTCGACCGCGAACTGCACCTGCCGCTCGGTTGCCTCTACCTCACGCGCGCGCTCGAGCAGGCGGGCTTCACGGTCGATTTCCGCGACTACCAGCTGACCCAGGCCTCCGAACCGTTCAGCACCGATGCGATCCTGCGCTTCCTCGAGGGAGCCGCGCCCGTCGTCGGCTTCTCCTGCATGGCAAACCTGCTCCCCTTCGCCATCCTGGCGATGAAGGAATACAAGAAACAGCATCCGGAAGCGACGCTGATCCTCGGCGGGGTCGGCTCGAAGGCCGTCGAAGAACAGATCCTGGAGCGCTTCCCATGGATCGACGTCATCGCGGTCGGCGAGGGCGAACGTACCGGCCCCGAGCTGCTCGCCGCGATCAGACGCGGAGACGATCTCACCCGCGTCGCCGGCCTCGTCGTGCGCGGGCGCGACGGCCGCATCGTGCGCACCCCCATGCGCGAGCGGGTCCCCGACCTCGACGTGATCCCGTTCCCGGCGTTCGAGCATATCGACCTGAAACAGTACCGCGGCTACGGCCTGATGTCGTCGCGCGGCTGTCCGTACCCGTGCACGTTCTGCTCCGTCGCCCCGGTCTGGGACCACGCATCGACGTTCCGCTCGGTCGGCAACATCGTCGACGAGATGCGCATGCTCCACGAAAAGGCCGGCGTGAAGATGTTTCTATTTCAGGACGAATATTTCGTCTCGAAGAAGGCCCGCGTCATGGAGTTCTGCGACGCGCTTAGCCGCTCGGGCCTTAAGGTGATGTGGAAATCCTTCGGCCGCGTAGACCTGACCGACCGCGAGATGATGGAAGCGATGGCCGCCACGGGCTGCGTCGAGCTGCGATTCGGCATCGAGAGCGGCTGCGACCGCATCCTCCAGCTCGTGAAGAAGGGCTTCTCGGCGGAACAGGCGATCGCGCGCGTCTCCGAGGCGGTCGGCATCTTCCCGCGCGTCGACGCGTTCTACATCTGGGGCTTCCCGTTCGAGACGCTGGATGACTTTCACCAGACCGTCTTCCAGATGGTCTCGCTGCGCATGTTGGGGGCTCGTATATTACCATCTATGCTTTGTCTGCTGCCGCAGACAGAGCTGTATCAGGCGTATGCCGGCAAGGCGAAGCTCGAATTCTGCCCCGAGCTGTTCCCAGAATACATGATCACCGGCCACGAGATCAGCACCCTGTCGAAGTTCGAGATCGCGCCCCAGCACCGCCCGATCTACGAGTTCATCCAGGCCCACCCCGACCTGTTCCCCGGCTTCTTCCACATCGACCTGGCCGGAAACATCCTGCCCAAGCTCGCGGTGCTGAAGAAGTTCGGCTTTTACCCCGACACGTTCGACGCGGCCGCCCCCGAGTCCTGCGGCGCCCACTCCCCCGAATCGGCCGCCACCCGGGCCTGCCCCGTCTGATCGCCGGCAGACGAAAACCGGGCCGAATCGTTTTCCGATCCGGCCCGGTTTTTTTATAAACAGGTATATTATCTTACATCGTATACCTTGTCGAGGTATTCGTCCCACTGGGTGTCGCGGGCGAAGTCGAGGGCCTTGTAGAAAGAGCGGAACCGGCGGTAGTCATCCGGGGTCGGCATGGCGACCGAGATGCCGGCGCCCGACGAGACCGTGCGGCAGGCGGTGACGGCGGCCAGGGCTTCCTCGGCGGTCTTGCGGACCAGGGCCCCGTTCTTCACGCCGGAGAGGCCGCCCATGCTTCCGAGGCTGGCTTCGATGTCCCAGCAGTAGTTCTTGCCGCCGTAGGCTTCGCTCGGATCGAACCGGTACCCGTCGGCCGAGGCGTTCATCAGCTCGAGCACGAAGGCGTTGAAGGCGAACGTCAGTTCGGCGCCGCGGGCGACGTTCCAGTAGCCCATGTCACGCATGCCGGCGCCGCTGACCATGGCTTTCGCGAAGCCAGCCGCGTTCGCGGGCCGCTCGGCATCGACCGCGCTCATGATCCGGGCGTAGGGGTATCCGTTGATGCCGGTCGTGTCGGCGGCGCCGACCATGACCTCGCAGGAGTTGCGGAACTGGTAGACGGCTTCGATCGAGCCGGGCAGGCACGCGTCGAACGCGAGCACCGACAGCGGCCGGTTCCTGTTCAGGCGGGTCTTGAACGCGTCGAGAACGGCGACGATCTCGAACACGGTCAGACAGTCGTTATCGGTGTGATCGTAGGCGACGAACCGGCTGTCGGGGTCGAAATCGACCGCGCCGGGCTTCATGCTGGAAGTGCCGCCCGTGCCGCGCCACGAGAAGATACCGCTGCCGTGGCTGTTGATGATGAGCGCGTAGTTGCGGGCGGGGTGCCGCTCGGCTGCCTTCTTCAGGAAGCTCCACAGCACGTAGGGCGAGCCCATGTTGACTTCGCCGAGCTTGTCCTCGACGTTGACGCTGCCCTTCTGGACCGTGTAGATCGAGGCGCCGCTTTCCTTGTTCCCGCCGAAGATGCCGCCGAACGGCGAGCCGGCCTTGGGAGCGAGGTCGTCGATGACGACGATTTCACAACCCGCCGGGGGGCCCGACCGCGTCATCGCCTGGATGCTGCGCATGTTCGCGTTTTCCATGGTGGTGTCCTTGTCGTCGTTCACGATGTACAGGAGCACCGTCCATTCGTTGAGCGCCCAGCCGGTTGCCGGGGCGACTAGCACCGCCAGAACGATCAGAAGCCAACGCATCGATTTCATTTCTTGACCTCGCATGTCCGATTTCTTGATGGCGGCAATAGAGCAGGAACCATGCCAGCCGTACAGAAAACCGACGCTCGGCCCGGGAAGCCGGTGCGCGGCGTTCATACCGATTCCGGCTGCCGATTATTCGCCGGCAGTCTGCTCAACCTTCGACATGACGGCAGAAGACCGGAAACAGCCCGTGGCATTTCTGGGGATTGATTTCCAGGGATGCGATACGGAATACCATCACTGGCTATTCGTAGAATTTCGTATCACGTCCCCTGAATTCCCGCATCGATCACCGCGAGGCCGGCTGTTCAACGGTTTCGGCTGTCGACGATGCCGTCGGGATCTCCGAGGGGTCGGCAACGGCTCCGTGGGCAGCGAGAAGTTCGGCAACGTCCGCCTTCCCGGCTTTTCTGGCCCAGAACAGCGGGGTCCGCTGGAAGTTGTTGACGGCGTTCACGTTGGCACCACGGGAAATCAGCAGTTCGACGGCGTCGCGCGCCCCGCTTTCCGCGGCGAGATGCAGCGGTGTGCTCTCGGCTGAACCGTCCGGGCTGGTGAAACCGGTGATATTCACGTCGCAACCGGCATCGAGCAGGATACGGCAGGCTTCGGCGCGATTCTTCACCGCGGCGAGATGCAGAGGGGCAAGATTCCGGCCGTCCCGCACGTTCAGGTCCGCCCCGCGTGAGGTCAGCAG
>JAKJFL010000363.1:0-4178 GCA_022704935.1 Candidatus Rifleibacteriota bacterium | reverse complement strand
ACGCTGGAAGGCCATCTGCGCGCCATTCTCGGCACGATGGAAGTCGAAGAGATCATCAAGAACCGCGACAAGTTCGCGTCGAACGTCCAGGAAGTGTCGGCGCCTGACCTGGCCCGCATGGGCCTCGTGATCGTGTCGTTCACGATCAAGGATATCCGCGACAAGCAGGGTTACCTCGAGTCTCTCGGTAAGAAAGCCATTGCCGAACGCCAGCGCGACGCCGCCATCGGCCAGGCCGAAGCCCAGCGCGACGCCGAGATCAAGCGCTCCGAAGCGACTGCCAAAGCCGTCGAGGAGTCGAGTAAGTTCAACAAGCAGGCGCAGGTCACGAAGCTCGCCAACGAGACCGTCGTTGCCGAAGCCCACCGCAACAACAAGATCAAGGTTGCTGAATACGAGGCCGCCGTCAACCAGAAAAAGGCCGATGCCGACAGGGCCTACGATCTGCAGAAGTTCAAGGTCGACCAGTTGGTTCGCGCCGAAGAGCTGCAGGTCACCGTCATCGCCAAACAGAAAGAGATCGAGATCCAGCAGCAGGAAATCAAGCGCCGCGAGCTCGAACTGGTCGCCACCGTCGAACGCCCGGCCGAGGCCGAGCGCAAGAAGGTCGAGACGCTGTCCCAGGCCGAGCAGTTCAAACTGAAAACCACCGCCGAAGGCGAGGCCGAATCCGCCCGCCTGCGCGGTCTTGCCCGCGCCGATGTCGAGCGCGCCGAAGGCACTGCCGCGGCCGACGTCTCCAAGATCAAGGGCAATACCGAAGCCGAGGTCAAGAAGAGCCAGGGTCTCGCCGACGCCGACATCATCAGGGCCAAGGCCATGTCCCAGGCCGAAGGTGTGAAGGCGATGGGTCTCGCCGAAGCCGAAACCCGGCGCGCGGTCGGTCTCGCCGAAGCCGAAGCCATGGAAAAGAAAGCTGCGGCCTGGAAGTCCTACAACGAAGCCGCCATCAGCCAGATGTTCATCGAAAAACTCCCCGAGATCGTGCGAGCCGTGTCCGAGCCTCTGAGCAAGACTGAGAAGATCGTCATGATCAGCAACGGTGGCGAGGGGGTCGGAGCCTCGAAAATCACGAAGGAAATCATCGACGTCGTCACCCAGGTTCCCCCGATGCTCGAAGCCGTGACAGGCGTCGACATGCGCGAAATGCTCGGCAAGGTGAAGGGTGTCGTCGCAGGCGAGCCGCCCAAGCCGACGCCGAGCGTCCCGCCGGCCGGGAAGACAAAGGGTTGACGTTCTTGGAATTTGAAGTCTGAGACTGCGAGAACCCGTTTTGGACCTCCAGAACGGGTTCTCGTTCGTTATTGCGTGATCGTTATATAATATATCAACGTATACAAATATCGTAAAGGTGTGAAACTATGATCAGGTTCCGCTCGTTCGTGGCAGCAGCTTGTGCAGTGTGCATGATGGCAGGGGTTTCGGCCAGCGGTCAAACGCGTCCATCCGCCGCGTCCCTGACCGGATTGCGCTCCTATACCTCCTCGGCCCAATCGGTTCCGGGAAGCCGGATGACGCCAGGCACGCTCGAACAGAAACCTGATGAAAAGCAGAAAATCCCCTCGGCGAAAGGGGTCCCTTTCGAGGAAGAGATGGCGGTTGAAGACGAGATTGCGATCGTCGGAGCCGAGAAGGCAGTTTCCGAAAAAGAAACCGCGGCGAAGCTGAAAAAACGGGTTGCCATTCTCGAACAACTCTTGCGGAAGAGGATCGAGAAGGAACTCACGGAGGAAGAATACAAGAAAATCGAGCAGGACGCGAAGGAAGATGAGGAACTGCTCGAAACCCTCGGCAAGACTTACCAGGAAAAGAAAGATCTGGCTCCGCGGGAACCGTCCCTGATTGACGAGGAAATGGTCAAACGCAGGACGGATCAGCTTCTTGGTCGTGAACTGGCCGACAAGCCATACGGGCTCGATTTTTTTGCTGCCGGCCGGGATGTTCTTACGACCCCTGACACGGTGTCGGTGCCGTCATCCTATATCCTGGGACCGGGTGACGATCTCAAGATCATCATCTGGTCGGAAATGGGCGATGAAACGGTCTACGATGTCACGGTGAATCCCGAAGGCCAGGTATACATACCGATTATCGGCCTCCTGCGGGTTTCCGGATCGACGGTCGGGGAGTTCGAGCAGGCGGTGCTCGGAAATCTCTCCGGCAAGTTCGCCCATTTCAAGGGGCAGGTGACTCTCACGAGAGTCCGCATGCTCCAGATATTCGTCACCGGCGAAGTCGAGCGCCCGGGGGCGATGACGATTTCGGCCCTGTCGACGGCGTTTCAGGCCCTGTATCAGGCAGGCGGCCCGAATTCGCGGGGTTCAATGCGGAAGATCCGAGTCATGCGCGGGAAGGATGTTGTTTCGAATATCGACCTCTATAAATATCTGATGACTGGGGACAAGTCGCAGGATGTCTCGCTGGAAAGCGGCGACACCATCTTCGTGCCCCCCGTTGGACCGCAGGTTGTTGTTCGCGGTGAAGTTGTCAGACCTGCACGGTTCGAACTGAATGGCGAGAGGATGCTGGCGGACGTGCTCGCCATGGCGGGCGGAATCCAGCCTTCGGCAAATCCGCGCCGGATGAAGGTCTACCGCTGGCAGGGCGACCAGCGCCGGATGATTCTGGATGCTGGTACGGCAGACGGGGCGGGGGCCCTTGCCTCGTTCGAGATCAACGGAGGCGATGAAATCGACGTCGAGCGTGCCACCGAAGATGTCGGCAACAGCGTCACCGTTGACGGAGCCGTGCTTCGTCCCGGTGAATACGCCGTCTCCGAAGGCCTCACTCTCGGTGAACTCCTGAAGCGGGCCGGTGGGCTCAAGAGCGAGGAAGCGGCAACGTCCGGCCAGCTGGTTCGGAAACTCGAAGGCGGGCGCGAAAGCATCGTAACGTTCGATCCCTCCGCCGCTCTTGCCGGGGAAAAGGATGCTGCGATTCCCCTCCACGGGCTCGACACCATCAGAATCTTCTCGAACAAAGAGGTTGAGGCGGATACGCGCGTCGTGACGATTTCCGGCGCCGTGCGCCGCCCGGGAGAATATATCTTCCGCGATGGAATGAAGATTCGCGATCTCATCCTGCGTGCCAAGGGACTTACCGCTGACGCAGCCGGCGAAGCGGAAGTCGCGCGCGTCGCGAAGGGGCGCACCAGCGAAACGAAACGTATCGATCTGAACAAAGTGCTGAATGCCCCGAAAGCTCCGGAAAATGTGGCGATCATGCCTCTCGACCGGGTCAATATTCTGGCGCGCGGCGACTCATTGCTGGAGTCGGAGGTCGTTATCCTGAAAGGCGAAGTGAAGCGCCCCGGACCGTATGCGCTTCGCCGACGCGGAGAGACGCTGAATGACCTCATCGAACGGGCAGGCGGACTCACGAACGAAGCCTTCCCCGAGGGAGCGATTTTCATGCGGAAAGTATCGAACATCGCCGACGAAGAACAGCTCAATGCTGCCGAACAGGTGCGGGCGGAGCTGTTCCGACAGGCCAACATCTATATGCGGGCCGAACTTCTGCGCGCCGGCGCAAAACTTTCCGACATCGCCAGCGACAAAGATGCGCGAAACGATCTTCTCGACATGCCTGGCGAGGATGCTGCCTCTATCAGGAAAACGAGTTTGCTGGGAAGACGGCAATCCGACATGGGTGAAGTGGAAGAAATCTTGCAAAGTGAGGCCGCAAAAAAACAGAGCTCCAGATATGGAACGTTGGAGCTGGCTTCAAGGTCATTGATTCAGGATTCGCTTCGTATTCCGGTTCGTCTCAGGCGGGTGAATCAAGGACTCGACGTGCAGCAAAAGGGCGATGACATTGTCCTGAAAAACGGGGACGAGATCACCATTCCCCCCATTCCAGACACCGTTTCGGTCGTTGGTGCCGTCGTGAACCCGTCGACAGTGTTGTTCCGGCACGGGCAGAGTGCTCGCGGCTATATCAATTCGGTCGGCGGTTTTGCCGCGCATTCCAACCATCGTAAAACCGTCGTTGTCAGAGCCAACGGTGAAGTCTTTCCGCTTCGCCGTGTCGGGCATATCCAGCGTGGCGACATTCTGCTGGTGCCGCCGAAACCGAAACTCGTGCAGCGGAACAAGCTCCAGGAAAGCAGTCAGATCGCGCAGATTCTCGGAAATCTTGCCGTCGTCTGCAAGGTGGCGCTTGATGCCCAATAAGAACTT
>JAKJFL010000362.1:0-4181 GCA_022704935.1 Candidatus Rifleibacteriota bacterium | reverse complement strand
CCCCGCCATGGGCCAGGCCGGCTCCCTGCCGGCGGTTTCGACTCCGGTTCCGTCGCCGGCTGACACCGGCAGTGCGGCTCTTCCGCCCGTGAGCGGGTCCGCACTCTCTTCGTCTGCCGGAACCTCCGATACGGCGGGAAGTTCCATCACCCCGGCTCCCGCAAAGAGCAGCGTGAAGAAGAAGACGAAAAAGACGAAGGCGAAAAAACGCTCTTCCGCTCCGATCGTTTCCAGCAGCTCCGATACGATGATCACCCCTGCTCCGGCTCCGGTCATGCCGGTTCCGGCTCCCTATGCGAATCAGCCGGCGCCGCTGCCCGCGCTTCGCTCGACCGACCAGGAAATCTATTCGCAGGAACCGCTGAAGCTGCCCCCCGTATCCAGCCTGCCCGAACCGTCCCGGACGACCCTGCCGCCCGTCAGTCGCGATGCGATGATGACGGCTCCCCTGGGCGAAGCCGTGACCCGCGTGCTGGCCTGCAACATGATGGGCCTGACCGGCCTGTTCACGACCACATCGGCCGACGTCAGCAAGGAAGGCTCGTTCAAGATGGGCTTTCATTCGAGCTGGTTCACGCTCGACCGCGTCTACGACCGAGTCCTGGCGAGCGGCGAAAGCGGCGACCTGCTCGAGATTCCGCTGTTCTTCAACTATTCGGTCACGAACGACCTCGAGTTCGCCTTCTCGATGCCGATCCTCAACTACACGATCAAGTCCCGCATTCTCTGGTCGAAGGATTTCCGCGAATCCGGAAGCGGCGACTCGAAGCTCGCATTCAAATACCGTGTGTTCGATAATCCTCAGTATCAAACGCGCGGCGCGTTCGGCCTCGGCTTCAAGTTCCCCACCGGGAGCGACGCCAAGGGGCTGGGAACAGGCAAGACCGACTTCGAGGTCTACACGGCTTTCAGCAAAAACTTCGAGCGCGTCATCGCCCACCTGAACCTCGGCTACGTGATGACCGGCGACCCGAACACCCAGTTCTATCCCGACGGGCTTGCCGATATCTTCTACTATAATATCGGCCTCGAATACCCGCACACCAACAACGTCACCGTCATGGCCGAAGTGAACGGCCAGGACTGGGGCGCGGAAGGTCTGAAGATCGACGTGACCCCCGGCCTGCGCTACACGCCCACCGAGAACTTCGCGTTCGAGGTCGGGGTGCCCGTCGCCGTCACGAACGACCAGCGATATGGTTACAACTATAGAGTCGTATTCGGGGTGACGACCTTCTTCCGCTGATCCGCTTCGGGAAAATAACGCGCGGGCGAAGCCGAGAGGCTTCGCCCGCGCGGCTCTTTGCTGCTATTGGATTCCTGTCACGGAGGTCCGAACACCGCGCTGATGTTTCCCCGGCGAGCGCAATTTCCAGGCAGGATGATCGGCTGATGCGTGGCGGGCTGCAGGTGAACGACATGCGCTTCCCAGGCGAGCGGAACACCGGCCCACACGTGAACTCTGACCAGAAGCCCGTAACAGTCTGGCTTGCGGGAACGGTCGAACAGGACGCTTCCGAGCGAGTGGCAGACAGGGCGCCCGTCGATACTGCCGCCTGACTTGATCCGATGCGGATGGTGCCCGAATACGCCCGCCGCGCCCGCGGCGATCAGGGCCTTTGCGAAGCCCCGTTCCGCCGGCGCGACATACTCCGTGTCCTCGATGCCGACGTGCGGGAAAACGAACGTCAGATTTCCGCGCGAGTCGCTCGCGACCTGTTTCACGAGGTCCCGGTAACGCCTGCCGCCCGATGGGGAGCTCGTGAGGTCGGCGGCAAGAATAACGATCGGTATCCCTTTGATCAGGAACGCGTGACGGCCGGCGAATCCCGTGAGTCCGAGCGCGGAAAGCCCGTCGATCGTGCGTTCGAGACTGCCCGGTCCCCCGTCATGCGTATGGTTGTTCGCAAGCCCGAAAGCCGAAAAGCCGCTCCTCCCCAGGCATCGAAGCGCTTCCGCGTCGAACGAGAGATCATACCGCCTTGCCCTGGGATACGGTTCTTCACTGGTTCGCACCGAACCTTCCAGGTTCGCGACGGCCAGATCGGCGGTGCTCAGATGCTCTCTGAGCGACGAGAAATATCGCTCGTCCCCAACCGCTTCGATGCGTCGCGGAATCTCGCGGCCAAGCGCGAAATCACCCGCGAATTCGATGCGCAACCAAAGATGATCGACGAGCCCGAACAAAAGCCAGATCAGCCACGGACTCATGGACCCGGCCGGATTTGAAAAATAGTAGCTGGTATGTAACGGCTGGTTCCAAGCCCGTCCCTACGGAAACACTGGTCAGTTGTCCACACCCGAACTATCCTCTTCCTCATACCAGCCATCCTTGAAATCCAGCTTCGTCGCGTCGCCGGACAGATACGAAGCGGTCCAGCCGGGCGGGGGCGGCGCTTTTCCCTCGCGCATCATTTTCCGCCAGTCTTCGTCCGACAGGCGGTTCGAAACCGGCTGCTCGAACTCGTAGAATGAGAAGATGCCGCCCCGGTGCAGGCGTTCGCCGCGCGGGCCGTTGCATCGGACCCACAATTCGAACACGCGGCCGATGGCGACCTCGAGGCAGGTGCCGTCGCCGTTGAAGACGTCGGCGATGAGCGACGTCTCTTCCTGCACGATGTTGTAAAACTCCTTGTCGGGCCTGATCAGGGCGATCGTCAGGTGCTCGCACCAGACGCCGAACCTCCACAGCTTCTCGTGCTCGGCGGGGGTGAGCGGCTGGCCGGCGGCCTGTTTCGCGGCGCAGGTTTCCAGGAGCGAGAATAGCTCGATCATCTTCAGCGTCAACCCCTTGGATGTCAGCGGGAAGATCTCGTCGTAGTCCTGGTCCGAGTCCTTGTCGCGCTCGTTGCTCGGAAGATAGCCCTGCGCCGAAAGCCTTCCGAACAGCTCGACCGTCAGCCGGCGAAGGCCGCCGAACACCTCCGGATACGGATCGACCGCAACCGACGGAAGGCGGCGGATCATCCAGTCTTCGATCTCGCCGCCCTCGCCGGCTTCGGCACCGCCCATCTTGTTGTACAGGAGGGTGTCGTGCCTGAGCGTGACGAGGCTTCCGAGAGCGGCCGTGAGCAGACGGTCGGTCCAGGCGTCGCTTCGGGTGTGCTCGAGAGCCGTTCGACCGTCACCCTTCAGCAGATCAGCGAAACCTTTCAGCCACCGTCTGTAGGCGTTCCGCTCCCAATCGCCGGCCGGAAAGGCGCTTATGGTTTGTTTCGCCTCGGCAAGCGACTCCCGGTAATTTTCGAACCGGTTCTCGTTATAAAAGTCGATCAGAAGCTTCTCCGCCCGTTCCGAGCCGAGGGCGGCCATCACGTCGAGAAGCTTCGGGAGAAGCCGTTTGTTGTCGTCCGAACCGACGGTCCGGTACACAAGCCGCTGCATGACTTCGCTGTCCAGCGTCACCCGCTGCGGGAAAAAGACGACCTGCACGCCCGACAGGGGATTCAGGCGGGGTTTCGGCCATACGGCGAGCTTCTCGAACAGATGTTTTTGAAACTCCGCGTCTGCCGGGGCTTTCGATGGCTGGGGAACATGAACGCCCGCCAGAATGCCACGCAGGTCGGTGATGCCGATATCCTCCGCCTCTCCGACCAGATACGACAATGGCTGACAGATCGATTCGACGGCTTCGATGACCGGTTTTCCATCGACCTTCGCGCTTGTGGCGATGCCTACAAGGGCTGCGATCGCCGGGAGATCCGGGCTCGGGCTCTTGCCGTCGTCGGCGAAAACCTTCAGAGAAAGTTGGGACAGCGCCATCATGACCCTGAAATAGCCCTGCAGGCGCGGGTCTTTCTCGTAATGGCCGCGGACCTTGAACTGGCTGAAGTCGACGTTTCTGCCAAGCACCTTCGATTCAGAAGAGCCGTTCGCGGCGAAGATGTTCCGAATATCCGTCGCTATGGAATCGCGGATCGATGCGGGAAGCTGCTTCGCGGCTTTCAGGGCGCCGTCTAGCGTCTCGTTCGACAGAAGAGCCGCGATCTCGAAGATTCCCTGGATTTTCGCGATCCGAGTCCGGCTCTCGGCTGATGCGCTCTCTGCTGCCTTGCGGGCTGCTGCGGCCATCGCGCGGTTGATCGCCGTGATGCGGTCCAGGAAGACGCTTTTCTCGAGTTGTTTGAGAATGAAATCGTAATACAGGTGAAACAGAAACCATGCTGTATCGACAGTTATAT
>JAKJFL010000361.1:0-4197 GCA_022704935.1 Candidatus Rifleibacteriota bacterium | reverse complement strand
CCCGCCTCGAGTGGACGAAGACCGCCTGACCCGGCGCTCTTCATCTGACAAAGGAGCGTGTCCGACGTGACTCACGATTCGGCCCAGGCACTGATTCACGACCTCGTCTCCGCCCTCGTCGAGCACCCTGACGAAGTGAACGTCAAGGCGATCGAAGGCGACGGAACGGTGGTTTACGAGGTCCAGGTCCACCCCGAAGACAACGGAAAAGTCATCGGGAAGAAGGGCCGGACCATCAACTCGCTGCGCACGATCCTGAGAGCGGCTTCGCTCCCGGGCGAGCGGCGCGTCATGATGGAACTGGTCTGACCATGGCGAAAATTCTGGTTTCCGCAGCCGAGACGGCGGCCGATTCCCCCGTGGGAAACGCCGGCCCGGTCGTCATCGCCCGTCTCGTGAAGGCCGTCGGTCTTCAGGGCTGGGTGCGGATAACCATGAATACCGACAACCCCGAGCGCTTCGCTCCCGGGGTCGAGCTGAGCCTGCGCCGACAGGGCCAGCCGATCGTCCGCCTGACGGTCGTCGACTGGCGCCAGACCTCGTCGCCAGAGCAGATCGACCTGATGTTCGAAGGCATTGAAGACATGGACACCGCCCGCACGCTGATGCCGGGCGAGTTCGTGATCGACCGGGCCGACCGCGTTCCTCCGCCTCCGGGCGCCTTCTACCCCGACGAACTCGAAGGCATGAAGGTTGTCGGACCGCAGGGCGACGAAGAGGGCGTGGTCGAAAGCCTGGTCAGCGAGGTGCCTTCGCCGTATCTCGTCGTGCGCTCGCCGCGTGCCGGCGAGGTGTTCGTGCCCTACCGGCGCGCGAACTTCGTCTCGATCGACCGCGAGACCCGCACGATCCGCCTGACCGAGCCGCTCGATCGGCACATTCCGGTGGACTGACGAAGGAGCGCATGTGAAGATCGATATCATCACCCTCCTGCCGGGCATCTTCGACCGCGTTTTCGACGAAAGCGTGCTCGGGGCCGCGCGGCGCCAGGGTCTTATAGATATCGATATACATTCGTTCCGCGAATACGGCGACGGCCGTCACAAGACGGTCGACGACACGGCGTTCGGCGGCGGACCGGGCATGGTCCTCAAGCCGGGGCCTCTGACGAGCTGCATTCGTGATGTGCGGCGCGCCGGCCCTCCGGCGGCAGTCATCGGTCTGACGCCCCAGGGCGTTCCGCTGACCCAGCAGCTCGTCCGCGAGCTCGCGGGATGCCCGCGGCTCGTCCTCGTCTGCGGCCGGTATGAAGGCTTCGACGAGCGTATCAGGCCCGAGTTCGACCTGCAGGTCTCGGTCGGGGACTACGTGCTGACGGGAGGCGAAATCGCCGCGATGGCGCTCGTCGATGCCGTCTCGCGCATGATTCCCGGCACCGTCGGCAGGCAGGAATCCGTCGAACAGGATTCGTTCTACACCGGTGTTCTCGATCACCCCCAGTACACGCGCCCCTCCGCCTGGGAAGGGCGGGGCGTGCCGGCGACGCTCATGGAAGGCCATCACGAGCGCATCGTCGAGTGGCGTCGCGGCCAGGCCCTGCTGACGACGGCCATCAGGCGTCCCGATGTCCTCTCTTCCCGGGAAATCACGCGAGAAGACCGTGAGGCCCTCCAGGCGGCGATCGCCGCCGGCGCGGCCGTCCGGACGCCTCTCGCCGCAACAACGACCCCCTGAACCGGGAACCGGTTCATCCAATATCCTGAAGGAGCATACGCATGAATCCCACTATCGAAAGCGTCGAACGCGGCTACATGAAGAACCGCCAGAGCGTTCCGGAGTTCGTTCCGGGCGACACGCTGCGCATCGCCATCAAGGTTCGCGAAGGTGACAAGGAACGCCTCCAGGCGTTCGAAGGCGTCGTGATCTCCCGCCGCTATGCCGGCCTCCGCGAGAACTTCACCGTCCGCAAGATCTCCTACGGCGTCGGCGTCGAGCGCACCTTCCTGCTCAACTCGCCGAACCTGGCCGAGATCAAGGTCGTCCGCCGCGGCAAGGCTGCCCGCGCGAAGCTGTACTACCTGCGCGATCGCGTCGGCAAAAAGACTCGCGTCAAAGACAAGCTGATGGTGGCGAAGGCCGAGGAGTGAGCCACGATGCCCTGTCGCCGGTGACAGGCGTTGCCGGTGCAAAGGCGGTCGGGATCGCCGACGTTTCCGTCCGTTCGGGCCAGTCGACGGCCATCGCCGTCGAGCGTCTCGATCCGGATGACGTCCTCAGCGAATCCGCTCTCACCATCCTGGGAACGGTGTCCGGCCGGCTGCCGGATGACTTCCAGCTGATCCTGGAACAGCATCCGCGCGGCCGGTCGGCATTGCGCTTTTCCCTGCCGCCGCCCGAGCGCGGCCGGTTCGAAACGGCTATCACCCTCCGGAATGGCGCGAACGACTTCGCCGTCCGCATCACCCGCCCCGACGGAACCGTCGCGGACGAGTGCCGTTTCACCATGCATTACAAATCCTCGTTCCGCGAGTGGAACGAGACCGTTTTCATCGCCTTCCTGCTCGCCCTCATGATCCGGAGCCTCGTTTTGCAGGCGTTCTGGATCCCGACGGGAAGCATGGAGCCGACGCTGCTCGGCGAGAAGCGCGACCCGGTGACGAACGAGCTCACCCGCGCCGGCGACCGCATCCTGGTCAACCGGTTCGCGTACGTGGCCGACTTGTCGCTCGACGGCCGGATCCCGTTCGGGCCGAGATACTGGTTCGCATTTCCGAAGCGGGGCGACATCGTCGTGTTCAAATACCCCGACAAGAACCCGAACGCCGCGCCGCGCGATTTCATCAAGCGCGTCATCGGCCTGCCCGGCGACCACATCCGGATCATCGAGGGAATCGTCTCGGTGAACGGGGTTCCGCTGAACGAACCGTACATCGCCGAGCCGCCCTGGCAGGATTTCGAGACCCGTGTGCCGACGGACAGCCTGTTCGTGATGGGCGACAACCGCAACAACAGCGCCGACAGCCGCTACTGGGGCCCCATGCCCCTGAAGAACCTCAAGGGCCAGGCCGTTTTACTGTACTGGCCCGCGGGCCGCTTCCGGGCGATCCGGAGCTATCCGCACCCCGTCTATCCTCACCCCGAGCGGCTTCCCTCTTCGGCGGGCAGTTCCGGTTCCGGCCAGGAGGGGTGACGGCCGGAGATGCGCAGATGAACAGGGAGCTCCCCGGACATATCCGCAAGGCGTTTCGCTCGATCGAACGGTTCATTCCGATCGTCGATCTCGTGGTGGAACTGCTCGATGCGCGGATGCCGCTTTCATCGAGGCTTCCCGGGCTCGTGAAGCGCCTCGGCAAGCCCTCGCTCGTCGTGCTCGGCAAAGCCGACCTTGCCGACGAGAGCCAGACCGAGAAGTGGATACGCCGGTTCGAGGCGGAAGGCCAGCCGTGCCTCGCCCTCGATGCCCGCAAACCCGCATCGGTCAAAACTCTTGCCCACCGCCTCCGCGCCTTCACCGACGAAGCCGCGACGGCCGCCGGCTCGGTCCGGCGAATGCGGCGCCTGATGGTCATCGGCATTCCGAACGTCGGCAAGTCGACGCTCATCAACGCGCTCGCCGGCCGCAAGGCGGCTCGCGTCGCGAATCTGCCGGGCGTGACCCGCGACATCCAGTGGATCAAGCTTCCCGGGAGCCTCGAGCTGCTGGATCTTCCCGGCGTCCTCGATTTCGGGCTCCTGAAACGGGGAGATATATTGAGACTTATAAATACCGTGCCCGGGAACGACGAGGACCAGGCCTCGCGAGCGCGCAAACTCTGCGAGATCCTCGGGACGATCGAGTCGGCGGGTGTTCTCCCCGGTTTCACCGAGGAGGCCGAGGGCTCGTTCGATATATATCTTCCGGTATATGCTCGGCGGATGAACTTCGTGGCCCGCGGAGGTGTGCCCGACGAGCGCCGGGCGGCGCTCGACCTGGTGAAGCGGTTCCAGAATGGCGGTTTTGGTCGGATCACGCTTGAACCGGCCGACAGAGACGAGGCGATCGTCGCATGAGCAGACCCGAGGAAATTCTCGAACTCAACGAAGACGTGTGCCGCCACATCCTCGGCGTCGGCGAATCGCGTGGCCTCGATCTGCTGCGCGGTATCTCCGACGTGACCGTGCGGGCGCGAGGCAACCAGCTCCTCGTCGGGGGCGATCCCGGCAAGATCCGGCTCGTGAAACGGTTCATCCGCGCTCTTGCCAGGCGCATCGAAACCG
>JAKJFL010000360.1:0-4212 GCA_022704935.1 Candidatus Rifleibacteriota bacterium | reverse complement strand
CTCGATGAGCTTCTCGGTACCGGTCAGAATCTTTTCAAACGGCTCGGGATCCATCAGGACCGAAATGTGCTTGCCCAGCACCCCTTCGGAACAGTAGAAGAACCGTCGGAACGCTGGATTCATGCTGATGATGCGGAGCTGCTCGTCGCAGATGACGATCCCGTTCGGGCTGGTTACGATGATGCGGTCCGTGCGCTGCTCCGCGAGCCGGCGCATCCAGGGAATGCACATCTCGGCTTCAGCCATGCCTCTTATGACCGCGATTGCCTTGTCGCGGCACGAGGGATATCCGCAGGCGCCGCAGTTGAGTTGATCCTCGGGCGCCGCCTTGCCGGTCGTCTCGAGCACCTTCCGGATCTTCTCCTCGGTGATTTCGATATCGGCATCTTTATTTTCAGGACCATACTGCGCCGACGTGTCGGAATCGGCTTCGCGACTGCCCGGAACCGTTCCCGGCGCTGCCTCGGCGTAGCTCAGTACGCTGTCACGCCGCGTGAGGAGCGGCCGGTCGCCCGGCATGGCGGGGCCGTTGACGCAGCCCTGGTTGCAGAACAGCGGTTCGACGATCCGCGGCCCCTTCGTTTTCGTGATGCCGTCGAGCAGGCGTTTCACGTCCTCGATGCCGCTGACGGCGACGATGTCGGACACGAGCGCGTCGGCGCCGAGCGCAGCCGTCCTGGTCAGGCCGCCAGGAAGAGGGAAGAACCGGGCGGCCCCCGCCGGCTCGTCGTCGAACCGGCTCTCCTCGAGCCGATCGAGCCTGATGTTCTCGCGTTCAAACCACTGCTGGAGCTCTTCGAACGTGAGCACGCAGTCGACGATGCCGGCGAGGTCGGGGCGGTCGGCCTCGGCCTTCTTGGCGACGCACGGGCCGATGAAGACGACGTGATCGGCGCCGCCCGGCTGCTTTTTGAGGAGCCGGGCATGGGCGATCATCGGCGAGCTGACGGGGGTCAGGGCATCGACGAGTTCGGTTCTGTATTTTACGATATACTGTACGAAAGCCGGGCAGGCGGTGCAGAGATGGGGCCGGTCCGGTTCGCGGGCGGCGACGGCCGCCGTCGCCTGAGCCGTGGGATAGGCGCCGACCGACGTCTCGGCGACCCGGGCGAAACCGAGCGCCCGCAGGGCCGACGGGATGCGGCGCTGTTCCCACGCCGAATACAGCGCGACGAACGACGGGGCGAGACTGACGGCGACGTTCCTCGATTCCCGGACGAGCTTGATCGCCCGCTCGAGATCGGAACGGTAGGTTTTGGCATGCTGCGGGCACTCCCGGATGCAGGTGCCGCAGGCGATGCACCGGTCGGCCACGACCGACGCCTGGCCGTTCTCCATGCGAATCGCCTTGACGGGGCAGACGCGCAGGCACCGGTAACAGTCCCGGCACCGCGCCTTGTTCGTAAACACCACTTGACCCGGCATTGCCGCTCGATCCCGTTCCATATCATTCATACTCCCATGATATCAGTACCCGTCACGCCAGGAAGACCGCCTTCACCACAGAGTTACGAAGGATGAACCGCCGAGGCGCAGAGACGCAGAGGATGAAACGAGATGAATGAGAAGAACGAACATTTTTCTCTGCGCCTCAGCGGTGAATGGTTCGATTTTCAATACACCAGAGGTGCGCCGCCCCGTCAGGATTTGATCAGGCCTTCAACGGTCTTGATGGCCGTGTCGAGGGTGCATTTTTCGAACACCTTGTCGCCGATCACGACGGTCGGGCCGCGGTCGCACCGCTCATGGCAGAACGATGCCTGCACGTCGACGGCATGGGTGAGGCCGCGCTCCTCGAGGTGCTTGACCAGCCCCTGGAGAAGGGTCTGCGAGCCCTTCACGTAGCAGCTCGTGCCGACGCAGACCGTGATCTTGAGCTTTTCAGCCGCCGTGCCGGTGATCAGGGGGATCCCCGTGTCGCCCAGGCGACGGCGCGAATGATACCCCGTATGAAGCAGTTCGTGCGCCTTGTGGCCGCCGACCTCGCCGAGGTTCCGCTTGTAGAGTTCGGTGATATAGGGGTTCTCCTGCGACTTGTGGAGCGGCTGGGTTTTGTCGGCGTCGTACAACCCCTTCGCGCGGCGCCGCCTGGCGGTCATGTCGCGGCTGAGCGGCTGGCCGGCTCCTCCGACGCAGCCTCCCGGGCAGGCCATGACTTCGACCAGATGGTAGACGCTCTTTCCCCGCTTCACCTCGTCGGCGACCTTGCGGGCGTTCGCGAGGCTGTGGACGACGCACAGTTTCAGCTTCTTCCCGGCGACATCGAACTCGATCTCGCGCCGGCCGTCTTCCCCGCGGACCTGGACGAAATCGGCGTTCTCGAGGGTGCGTCCGGTCACCTTCTCGGCGGCATACCGCAGCACGGCCTCGGTCACGCCGCCGCTGGCGCCGAAGATAACTCCCGCTCCGGTCTTGAAGCCCATCGGCATGTCGAGCGACTCGGGAGACAGGCTCCGGAAATCGATGCCCCGCTCCTCGATCATTCGGGCGAACTCCTGCGTCGTGAGCACGACGTCGACATCCCGGATGCCGTCCTTCGCGAACTCGGGCCGCCGCGCCTCGAACTTTTTCGCCGTGCAGGGCATGATCGAGACGATGACCAGATTTTTGTTCTCGATACCTAACGCCTTCGGAAGTGTATCGCGAGCTATTGAACCAAACATCTGCTGCGGCGACTTGCAGCTCGAAAGGTTCGGAAGCAGTTCGGGGTGATACTGTTCCGCATATTTCACCCAGGCCGGACAGCAGGAGGTGAACTGGGGCAGGTGCTCCCCTTTCGTGAAGCGGGTCAGAAACTCCTCGGCCTCTTCGATGACCGTCAGGTCCGCCGAAAACGATGTGTCGAACACCTTCTTGAATCCCATCGTTTTGAGGGCCGCGACGGCCTGGCCGGTGACGACCTCGCCCGCTTCGAGACCGAACTGCTCTCCGAGGGCGACGCGCACGGCGGGAGCGATCTCGGCCACGACCGTCTTCGACGGGTCGTCGAGCAGCTTCCAGACATCCTCGACGGACGATCGCACGGTGAGGGCGCCGGTGGGGCAGACGGCCGCGCACTGGCCGCAGTTCACGCATTCGACCTGGTCCAGGTTCTTGTTGAACGCCGGCAGGACGGCGGCATCCCGGCCTCGGCCCGCGAAGTCGATCGCTCCGATGCCCTGGATCTCGGCGCACATCCGCACGCAGTCGCCGCACAGCACGCACTTGTTCGGGTCGCGCACCAGCGAGGGGCTGGAGACGTCGATCGCGCGCGGCTGGTGAATCGGCTTGAACCGGTTTTTCGTGATGCCGAGCCGTCGCGACAGATTCTGCAGGGTACAGGCGGCGCTCTTCGAGCAGGTCGGGCACTGGCCGTCGTGGTTGGCGAGCAGCAGCTCGACCACGATCTTGCGCATCTGCCGAATCTCCTCGGTCGTCGTCTTCACTTTCATCCCGGCCTCGGGCTTCGTCGAGCAGGCGGCCATCAGGCCTCGGCCCTCGACATCGACCATGCACATACGGCAGGCGCCGTAGATGCTGAGATCCGAATGGTAGCAGAAGGTGGGCAGTTCGATGCCGGCCTTGCGCACCATCTCGAGAATGTTTCGCTCACCCTCGATCGGGACGGGGCGGTTGTCGATCAGAACGGTTGCAGTCGTGTTGTTCATCGTTGTCACACTCCCATGACGGCGTCGAATTTGCAGGCGGTCGCACAGGCTCCGCACTTGATGCAGACCGCCGGATCGATGACGTGAGGCTTCTTCACCTCGCCCTTGATGGCATGCACCGGGCATTTCCGGGCGCAGGCGGTGCACCCCTTGCATTTCGCTGGATCGATCGAGATCGTGCGCAATGCCTTGCACCTGCCGGTCGGGCACCGCTTCTGGAATACGTGCGCGTCTACCTCGTTCCGGAAATACCGCAGAGTGGCGAGCACCGGGTTCGGGGCGGTCTTGCCGAGGCCGCACAGCGAGCCCTTGCCGACCGCGACGGCCAGCGTTTCCAGCGTCTCGATCGTCTCGGCCGTGGCGCGACCCTCGATGATGTCGTCGAGCAGGGCCAGCATCTGGCGGGTGCCTTCGCGGCACAGCACGCATTTGCCGCAGCTCTCGTTCTGGGTGAACTGCATGAAGAACCTAGCGACCGAAACCATGCACGTGTCGCGGTTCATCACGACCAGGCCGCCCGAGCCGACCATCGCGCCGACGCCCTTGAGCGAGTCGAAGTCGAGCG
>JAKJFL010000359.1:0-4220 GCA_022704935.1 Candidatus Rifleibacteriota bacterium | reverse complement strand
TCCCGCTCAAGGAGATCAATCTCAATCCCGCCCAGCAGACCTACGGCTACCAGATCGGCCTCGGGTATCTCCAGTCGTATCTCGCCATGAGGTTCCTGATCGAGCGCTGGGGCTGGCAGGCCGTCGATGCTCTTCTGAACTCAATCGGCAAAGGCGACTGGCTCGACGACTCGTTGAACGAGGCGGCAGGCATGGAATTCTCCGAATTTCAGAAGGAACTGAACGACTGGATGCTGGGCCTCTGATGCCCCTTTTCGATGACCTCGACCATCAACTTCTATGATGTTGCCGGCGCCATCGGAGTGGCTGCTTGGCTGTCGTATTCAACGTCGGGTTTCATTCGCAGTTCGGTGCCGCGGGAATCGGCTCTCGGGGCTTCGATATCTGCGCTCATCCTGGGTGTTCTCGGGGCCAGGCTTTTTTCAGGTTTCCTGGCTCTGGGCAGGCTGCCGACCCTGTCGGAGCTGCTGCATTTCGAGCGAGGCGGGTTCGCGTTTCACGGTTTCGTGCTGGGCGTCGTGATCGGAATTGCCGCAGCCGCCCAGGTGGTTCGCGCGAGGCTCCCCGAACTGCTCGATGCTGCCGCTCCGGCGATGGCCCTGGCAACTGCCTGCTGGAGAACGGGCTGCTTTTTCAACGGCTGCTGCTGGGGAATCATCACCTATTCGCGATTCGATCTTCCCCTTCCGGGCCATCACTCCCCTCCAACGATCGGCCTTCCCCTCCCTCTTTTCGAAGCATGCTTTCTCATCTCCGTTTTCCTGGCTCTGCATGCTCTGACGAAGCGTCAATTTCTCCCGAAAGGATGCATAGCAGCGCTCTATCTTTCATTCCACGCCGCATATCGGGTTGCAGCCGATGTCTGGCGCCCGGATTATTCGAACGTTTTCTATGGCATTTCCGTTTTTCTGTTGATATTCGGAGGTCTCTGGCTCCTCAAATTGCGAGGACAGGCACGGCTTAACAAACGCCAGCGCTAACACACCCTTGTTTCCCACCGCACTCTGAAAATTCTTGCCGATACGCACTGATTGATTTCCACCCTATTGACTTCCCCGAAGAATGTAGAATATAATACTTGCCTGACTATTTCCGTCATCGTTATATATTCTAAGGAATTTAATGAAGCAAATCGGTAGTTATCTGGTAGATGCAGCTCTCATCACGCATGAGCAGTTGCAACGAGGGCTTGCTGTCAGCGAGAAGCAGAAGATCAGGCTCGGCGCAGCCCTCATCGACATGGGCTTCATAACCGAAGACGATCTTCAGACGGCGCTGTCGAGTCAGTTCGGAATACCTAGAATCGACGCCGACGAACTGGTCGTCGATCCGACGGTTCTTCACGAGATTCCGGCCCAGCTTGCCCGACAACTCAACGTGATTCCCCTGCACATCAAATCGGGGGCGCTCGTGGTCGCGACATCGGATCCTCTCAACATCAGCATTCTTGCTGACCTCGAAAGCAAGATCAAGCGGCGCATCGTGTTGGTCATAGCCTCCACCCACCAGATCAAACACGCCATTTCCCGCTACTACGCCGGTCGGGAGAGACTCGACGAGAGCATCAATCAGGTTCAGCTCATCGAGAACGAAACGACGATCGACGACCTGGAGGCAGCCGATGCGCAGATTCAAAGCGCCCCGATCGTGAAATTCGTGAATCAGATCCTCCAGGGTGCCGTCAGGGAGCATGCTTCGGATATCCATGTCGAGAGAGACAATCTCGAGTTTCACATTCGATATCGCATCGACGGCATGCTGAAAACGATGTTCAGACCGAAGCCGCATCTCCATCAACTGATCGTTTCGCGCATCAAAGTCATGGCTCGGCTTGATGTCAGCGAACACCGGATTCCGCAGGACGGCCGAATCATGATAACGATTGAAAACCAGCCGGTCGACTTTCGGGTCGCCATCTGCCCCTGCATCGACGGTGAGAATGCCGTCATCAGGGTTCTGAATCGTGACAATCAAACCATGACTCTTACCCACCTCGGATTCAGCCCGGCCGGTCTGGAAAAACTTGAATCACTCATCTCGCGCAATTTCGGGTTGGTTCTCATTGCCGGACAAACCGGCTCCGGAAAAACGACGACGCTGTATGCGATTCTGCAAAAGCTGAATGAAGAGCGGAAGAAGATCATCACCCTCGAAGATCCCGTTGAAAAGAGACTTCCGCTGCTCAATCAGATTCAGATCAATCCCAAAGTCGATCTCACGTTTGCAACCGGCCTTCGCTCCATCCTCCGAATGGATCCGGACATCATTCTCATCGGCGAGATCCGGGACGGCGAAACCGCCAATCTCGCGGTGAATGCCGCGATGACGGGCCACCTGGTCTTTTCGACGATTCACTGCGGCATCGCCGCCGAAGTGCCCGTGCGGCTTGCCGAGATAGGCGTCGAGCCATATCTGGCCGCCAACGTGCTTCTCGGGACCATCGCCCAGCGTCTCGTACGCTTGAACTGCCCGAATTGTCTCGTCGAAGAAGAGCTGTCAGAGCAGATTCGCAAGCGCTTCGACCCCGACTTCCAGAGCTACCGGGGAAAAGGCTGCGCCGCGTGTGCCGGCATCGGATATCGCGGTCGGGGCTGTATCGAGGAAGTGATGCCGGTAACCGACGAGATCAGGAAATTGATGCTTGCCCGTGCGACAACCCGTCAACTCGAGGAACAGGCCGTCAAAAACGGAATGGTTCCGTTGCTGGAATCGGGCATTTCCAAAATTCGTCATAAGCAAACCAGCTTCATGGAGCTGGCCAGAGTCCTTTGACGCGCTTCCACGCGCCCCAGGGCTGATTATCAGGAGAACCAATGGCTATATACGAGTTTCAGGCAAAAGACAGCGAAGGCAAGACCGTCAGCGGAACACTTACTTCGAGCGATGATTCCGCCGCCATGGCCGAACTCACGTCACGAGGGCTGTGGGTCGCCTCGCTTGTCGAAACGTCGAGCGCCACCTCCCTCAGTTCCGAGATTCGATTGTTCTCGTTCGTTTCCGCGGAAACGCTCAATACATTTCTTCTGCAACTTTCGATCATGATCAAGTGCGGCGTGAGCCTTGCCGAAGCCCTGCAATCGCTGGAACAAACCGAAACCAGCACGGTATTCAAGCAGGCGCTTTCGGACGTCAGGCTCGATGTGGCCGCCGGCAAATCATTTTCGGAAGCCCTTTCCCGGCATCCGGAAATCTTCGACAGATTCATGATTGCCATGGTCCGAATCGGTGAAACTGGGGGCGTTCTCGAAGAGGTTCTCGCCAAACTGGCATCGACGAGCAAGCGTCGCCTTTCCCTGAGAAACCAGATCCTGGGATCGCTTGCCTATCCCATGCTCCTTCTCTGCGTCGCGACGCTGGTCGTCACGGTCCTGGTCGTTTTCGCCGTCCCCAAGTTCGCCGTATTGTTCGAGTCCGCGAAAGTCGAGCTTCCCGTCACGACCAGGGCCCTTATCGCCGGAAGCAAGCTGATCGAGGAACACATCAGATTGGTCGGCGGGCTGTTCGCCGCCGCCGTCGTCGGCGGCATTCTGACGCTGTTCAATTCGACCGTTCAATGTCACCTCGGGGAAGCAGCCATGCTTCTCCCCGTTCTGAGGCAGGTCGTGCAGAAATACCATGTGGTGTTGATTTCCGAGCCGCTTTCCATGCTGCTTGCCGCCGGAGTTCCGTTGCGCGAACTTCTGATAGCAATCGAGAACACGATCGAGATGACGACCCCCAAATCAGTCGTGATCAAGATGCGTGAGCACATCGAACGGGGAGCAAGCCTCCAGCAAGCGCTCGAACAAAATCCGATCTTTCCTCCGATGGCCGTCAAGCTCGTGGAGACCGGCGAACGCACCGGAGCTCTCGACAAAATGTTCAAGGAAATCGCCGAGTTCTATGACGATCAGCTGCAGACAGCCATGAAATCGGCTCTCAGCCTTCTCGAACCGCTCTTGATCCTCGGCGTTGCCGTCATCGTCGGTTTCATCATGCTATCCGTCTTCGTGCCCATCTACCAGATGAGCTTCATGATCAAAAAGGCCTGATATGAAGCGAACCGGGCCTTCAGGCTTTTCCCTATGGGAGCTTCTGCTCACCTGTGCCGTTGCGATCGTTGCGGCTCCCCTCGTCCTACCGCTCTTCTTCGTGGATTCGCATGCGGCATCAGACGAAACCGCCAGTCGGATCATCCTCGGAGCCATACAGCAAACACGCAGTGCCGGCCTTGCAGGCAG
>JAKJFL010000358.1:0-4247 GCA_022704935.1 Candidatus Rifleibacteriota bacterium | reverse complement strand
AAACATCCCGCCCCGCCTCTCCGGCGGGCGGGATGTTTTTTGCATCAGCCCGCGACGGGCTTGCCGGCGGGGCTCCATGTGGAAACGCGATTGCGGCCGGCTTCCTTCGACCAGTACATCGCCTCGTCGGATTTCTTGATCAGCGACATCTTGTCGGTGCCGTGCTCGGGGAACGAGGCGATGCCGAGGCTGACGGTGACTCGAAGAACGCTGCCTTCGAGCGAGGGGAATTCGTAGGCCTCGATTGATCTGCGGATGCGCTCCGCAACGCCGAGAGCATTCTGAGCGTCCGTTTCCGGCAGAATCACGGCGAACTCCTCACCGCCATACCGGCACGGCACGTCGATGCTTCGGACCGCCTCACGAAGGACCAGCGCCGAGAGAGACAGCACGCGATCGCCCATCTGGTGGCCGTAGGTGTCGTTGAACTTCTTGAAATGATCTATATCCATCAATATAAGACTGACGCACGAGCCATACCGTTTGGCACGCTTCAGCTCGTTGTCGAGAGCCACCTGGAAATACCGGTGAACGAACAGCTTCGTCAGGCCATCGGTGATCGAAAGCTCGTAGAGCCTCGCCTTTTCTATGGTTAGCGCTATTTGCGAGGCCATCGTTCCGGCGAACGCGACATCGGCGTCGGTGAAACCCTTGTTCCGCTTGTTCACGATGTTCATGACGCCGATCGATCGTTTCTCGACGAGAAGCGGCAGACACATGATGTTGTGAATCGGTGAACCGGATTCACCGGGATAAGGCTTGAAGTTCGGCTCGATCGGATCGTTGTCGAGCAGCATCCTCTGCTCCTCGAACACCTTTCCGGCGACGCCTTCGCCCGGGGCGAACTCGATGCGTTTCGTGACCGGCTCGACGCCCTCGCCGACGGCGACATCGACGACCAGCCGCCCTGTCTCCTCGTTGAACATCAGGACGCTGCCGCGGCCCGCCTCGAGGCCTTCGATGCACTTTTTGAGAATAAGTTGCAGGATCTCCGCGGAACTGCCCGCATAGTTGATCTGCTGGCTGATCTCGTAGAGCGTGGTGACCTCGAAGATCTTCCGCTCGAGAGCCGCGCGATTCTGGGCAAGCTGGCCGGTCATCTCATTGAACGTTCCGGCCAACATCCCGATCTCGTCGCGGGAATCGATGCCCGTGACCCGGTGTGCGAGATTCCCGGCCGCAAGCTCCTGCGTGCCCCGGATGAGTCGGTCGATCGACCTGGTCAGGTATTTCGAGAAGACAAAGCAGACAGCCAGAGTGATTAGGCCGATCAACAGCATGACAATCAGCACGTCGTTCTTCGACTGACGGATGAACCGGCGCAGGACGTCGTTGTTCCGGCTCACGTCCAACACGGCGACGACCGTCGCCGAGGCGTTGGTGATCGGCATGAACGCGCTCATCCACATACCGAAAGCGTCGACATTGCCTGCGGAGTAGGAAGGCTTGGCTTCCTTCCAGGAATCCACGAGTTCCTCGGGCATGTCGAAGATCGGGTAATCCGGGATGAATTCGTCACCCATCTCGGATCCGTCGACGATATGAGTGAAATATTTCCCGTTATATCTGTAGATCGCGCACCAATCGAGGCTGAAGTTCTCGTGCATCGTGCGCATGATCGACTTCATCTCGCGATAATATGGATCGTCCACGGAATGGATCGTCTCCAGCCGTTCGGGATCGACGATACGCCGGGAAACCTCGGCTACGGCCTGAAGTTCCTCGATCATCGATTTCTCGAACTGCTCGAGCGCCGTGCGGAAGACGATATACCCGGCAAGGGCCGCGCTGCAGGCGCCCAGGATACCGAAGATCAGCGACAGCTTCCATTTAAGCTTCATGTGCGTTCTCCATCCATGACGACACGGCTCTCATGGCCGAAGCCGTGTGATCGTGCCACGGTGGTTCCCGTCGAGATCGAAAACGTAGATGGAGGAATTGATAGAATCTGCAACGAACAGCTCGGCAGGCGCGGTCGCGCAGGCGATGCCGAACAGCTCATACAGACCGTTCGAGCCGGACGCGGTCGGCATCGGGATATGCCTCACGAACCGGCCGTCAGCCTCGAACACCGAGACGCGCATGTTGCCCAGCTCGGTACAATAGATGCGGCCGTTCGCATCGCGGGCCGCGTTCTGGGGAAACATCAGCTCGCCCTGCCCCGTGCCCTTCCGGCCGATCGTACGGAGCCAGGCGCCGTTCCGGTCGAACTCGCAGAGCCGGTGATTGTAAGAGTCGACCACGAGGAAACGCCCGTCGCGATCGGTAAGAACATCGCTTGGGCAGTAGAGACGGCCGTCGGCATCGCCGTATTCCCCGATCGACATGCGCAGCGTGCCGTTCCGCTCGAAGACAAGCACCTTGTTCACGCGCAGGTCGGTGACGGCGACGCCGCCATCGGCCAGGGGAAGAACCTGCCGCGGATAGATCAGCGGCCCCTTCTCGGAACGCCATGTCAGAGCGCTGGTGGTCCCGCCGTCGGGACCCATGAAAATGATCTCGGCAACGGCATTCGCCCGCTTTTCCTTGAAATCGAACGTCGCCTTTTCGAGACGGTTGTCGGTAATGACCAGCTCGCCCTGCGTTCCAGGGTTCATCCCCCAGACCGCCTGCTCGGAAGAATACGGAATTTCCCGGACAAGCCGGAATTCACGATCGACGACTAGAATTCGGAAGTTTCTCGAGTCGGAGATGAACAAACGGCTCCCGTCTGGAGACACGGCAATCAGGTTCGGCCGGTTCAGCTCGAGGTTGGTCGCGCCGCAGCCGCAGATCAGGCTGGACACGAGGAAGATCACCGCGAACCCGACGTTCCGGAAGATTCGTTCCCCGTATGTATTCTTCACATGTCGTGAGTTGTCGCTCATGTCTCGAAGTGTACACGCTCCTCGTCTCCCTGCCAAGATTTTCCTCATGTTGGATGTGAGCGTATGGCACAGGAGTTTGATATAGTAGACGTCAGAGTTCTTTATGAGGATATAAGGAGGATCGCATGTATACGGTCGTGTTGCTTCGGCACGGAGAGAGCACCTGGAACAAGGAAAACCGGTTCACGGGCTGGACGGATGTCGATCTGTCCGAGAAGGGCATCGAAGAGGCCCACAAGGCCGGGCGTATCCTGAAGGAAAAGGGGTTCACGTTCGACCTCGCCTACACGTCGGTGCTCAAGCGAGCCATCCGCACGCTCTGGATAACGCTCGACGAGATGGACCTGATGTGGATTCCCGTGCATCGCAGCTGGCGGCTGAACGAGCGGCATTACGGCGCTCTGCAGGGGCTGAACAAGTCGGAAACGGCCGCGAAATACGGGGACAAGCAGGTGCTCATCTGGCGGCGCAGTTACGACACGATGCCGCCGGCGCTCGAGCCGACCGACGAGCGGTTCCCCGGCCACGACCCGCGGTATCGCGGCCTGGCGAAGGCGGATCTGCCGCTCACCGAGAGCCTGAAGGAAACCGTCGCCCGGTTTCTGCCTTACTGGAGCGAAACAATAGCGCCTGTTATTAAATCAGGACAGAAGGTGCTGATAGCCGCCCACGGGAACAGCCTGCGTGCGCTGGTCAAGCACCTCGACAACGTCTCCGAAGCCGAGATCACCGAGCTGAACATCCCGACCGGCATGCCGCTCGTCTACGAGCTCGACGCCCAGCTCAAACCCATCAAACATTATTATATCGGCGACCCCGCCGAGGTCGCCAAAGCCATGGAAGCCGTCGCCAACCAGGGCAAAGCGAAAAAATAACCTCTTCTGCATCTGTAGGGGCGGGTCTGAGACCCGCCCCCGCGTGACACGTCGGATTCAACTTCCGATATCGATGCCGAAGGGTTCGAGGGCGTCGCTCCAGATATCTTTCCAGGCGCCGCGGGCGAGGATGTGGTGGTTGCCGAGCGGCACGCGGCCAAGGGTGTCGGCAACGCCGGGAAGCCGGATCCGAACCTGGGTCCGGCACAGGTCCTCCCGGAACTCGTGCGGGACGACTTCCCCCTCGGCGATGAATACTTTTCCCAGGTCGGGGCCGCCGAGCCGTATCACGGTCATCGTGCCGGGCCGGTAGGTCCCCGAGATGCCCACACCGATTCCCGACTCGAAGTGCGACCGCCATTTTATATTATCAACTATCGATGATGCGACGGTGCAGTGCGCGAACACTACGTCGTCCCCGAGGAAGACCGACGGGTTGGCCATGAACGAAGCCTCCCCGCTCAGAATCCGGTGAACGTGCATCGTGAGGAGTGCCGGCACGTCG
>JAKJFL010000357.1:0-4250 GCA_022704935.1 Candidatus Rifleibacteriota bacterium | reverse complement strand
TTGCGCGCATGGACGAGACAGTCCGATGCCGTCGCCGCGGGCAGCATCGCGTGAGCCGTCGAGACGAACAGGACCTCGCCGGGAACCGTGGCGGCCGAATTGATGACCCTGCCGCGTAGCACAAACGGCTTGGCGAAAAGGATCACCAGGATCAGCCCGATCGCGCCGACGGCGAGATACGTGCTCCGATGCCACAACAGGCGCGTGCCGGCTGCGACGAAGCAGATCGCGAGGGCGACAAGCAGGGTCGCCGTGAAAAACAGGGCCGTGGTCTGCGACCAGACAGGCAGAGCGCCCCCGAGGTGGAGAGCGGCCGAAAAGGCGACGATCCAGCCGGTGACGGCTCCCGCGAGAGGCTTCCAGGAACGACGGGTGACCGTGGCGCTGTCTGGGACGCTCTCACCGTTTCCGGCTCCGGTCGTCCGGGAAGTGTCTCCGGTCACCGCTTCGAGGTCAGGGTCGAGATGCTTTCCGATGCCAGCCGGACAGCGTCGGGATCCGTTCCGCTCTTCACCGCGTTTTCATAGGCCGCGACGGCGAGGTCCTTTTTTGAAAGCTTTTCGTAGATCCGACCCATGTGAAGATGCACTTCGCTCGAGATGGGCTCGTGTGACAGCCTGAAAATCTTCAGCGCCTTTTCCTGGATATTGCAGGCGTCTTCGAATTTGCCCTGACGGAATTTCACCCAGGCGAGCGAGTCGAGATACGTCGCCCGGTTCGGTTTGTCGAGCTCGATCGCCTTGTTGATCAGTTTTCCGGCCCGCTCGAGCTCGCGATTCTGGTCCGCCAGCAGGTAGCCCAACGTGTTCGCGAGGCTGCCGTTGTCGGGCATCAGCTCGACCATGCGCCCGAAAATCCTGATGGCGTCCTCGAACCGGCGTTTTTCGAGGAACGCCGAACCCATCACCGAAAGCACGCGAAGATTGTCGGGATTCCGCTCGAGGAGAGTTTCCCACTCCAGCTGCGCTTTCTCGAAATCGCCCTTTTCGAAGTAGACGACGCCGAGATTCAGCTGGGGGCTGATGTCCGACTGATCGGTCGCGATGGCGCTTCTATAGATCCGTTCGGCCTCGACGAGGTCTTTCGTTCCCAGATAGACGTTGCCTAGATTGATCCGGGCTTTCACGTTCGAGGGATCGAGAGCCAGGACACGGTTGAACTGCTCGATCGCGCGGTCCTTTTCCCCCACGACCGAGTAGACGAGGCCGAGGTTGTTCAGGGCGTTGACGTGCTCCGGGTCGGATTTCAGCACGGCCTCGTATTCCCGTACGGCGTCGAGATACCGCGAGATCTCGTGGTAGGCGACGCCGAGATTGTAATGCGCCTCGGGGGGCAGGTTCGCGTCGAGAGCGAACGCCGCCTCGTAGGCTTTGACGGCTTCTTCCGGCTTTCCTTCGAAATACAGCGCCATGCCCAGCAGATATGAGGTGTAAGCCTGGTTCTTGTCGATCGCGAGCGTGCGTCGGAGGTAGCCGGCCGCTTCCGCATACCTTTCCTGCTGGAGATACAGCTTCCCGAGGTTGCGGAGCGCTTCGGCATACATCGGCTCGATCGCGATCGCGCGCTTGAGCATGTCTTCCGCTTTCTGGGGAAGGTTTTGCTGGAGATACAGCAGGCCGAGGAAATTGCAGGCTTCTTCCGAATACGGGTCGAGCGTTTTCGCCTTCAGAAACGCCTCTTCGGCCTTCTGTTCCTGTTCGAGAAGAAGATTGTTCAGGCCGTCCCGGATCAGTTCCTTCGCCATTTCCTTGGCCGTTTGCGCGTTAGCCGGCTTTGCCCTTTCCTGGGCTGTCTGGGAAGCGGTTTTCGGGGCTGCGATGAGCGGCCCGGACGCCGGAAGCAGCGTAAGAATCAGGGCCAGCAGGCGGCCGGTCTTCGGGCGGAATGGGAACATGCGACCTCCTCGGACGCTCACAGGTCTTCCTTGCGGGCGTCGCTTTCTCGAATGGACTCGTTGATCGCGTCTTCAAGGTCTTTGAGGATCTTTTCGACGGCGAAGGCTTCCTTCTCGATCCCCTGGGCCGATGCGATATACAGGGCGTGATTTCCGTCCTTGATGGCTCTGAGGGACCGTTTGGCGTATTTCGAAAGATTTTCTGCCGAGGCGAGACCCGACTTGAAGATGGTGTCGCGGTTCTGCATCGGCGCCTGGGACAGCACGCCCATCAGAAGATGAAACCTCGAGGACAGGCCGCGCGACGTGTCGAGGACGGATCGGGCGCGTTTGTCCGAGGGGGCGAATCTGTAGCGGGCCTGGTGGCGCGGGTGCGTGAACGGCTCCGCTTCTTCGGCCATGGAATGGGCGGTCTTGAGAAGAGTCTTGCACATCGTGAGCTGTTCGTTCATGGTTTTCGAGACGATCATCGTCTCCTTGATTTCCTGCACGGCAGGCGCAGGGTCGGCCTGGAACAGGAGCGCGGCCAGAGAGAGAAGTTTCAGCCAGCGACGGTTGACGAGCATGGGTCCGTGGCCCTCCATTCAACATATTCTACATCCATCGCGGCCTCGCGAGCAATCCGCGACGCCACGACCCCCGAAGGAAACGGGTTAAGCCCCTCTATCGGAACAAGTCGCCCGTCTCTTGACGTATCGTTTTCCGGGTGCCATCATTCGCACAGAATACGAAACCACAGAGGCACAGAGACACAGAGAAGCACGATAATTTATAAAACATAAAATATTTTCTCCGTGACTCTGTGCCTCTGTGGTTCGTTGTTATTGAATTCATCGATTGATAAGGAGATATTCGCATATGTCACGACAGGTTGTTTCCACGGACAAGGCACCGGCGGCGATCGGGCCGTATTCGCAGGCCATCAAGGCGGGTGGTTTCGTGTTCACCTCGGGCCAGATCCCCATCGACCCGGCCTCGGGAAAGATCGAGGCCTCAGACATCACCGGCCAGACCGAACAGGTCATGAAAAACCTCGAGGCCGTGCTCAAAACCGCCGGCACCGATTTCTCCAAAGTCGTGAAGACGACGATTTTCCTCGTCGACCTCGCCCACTTCGCCACCGTCAACGAGATCTACGCAAAACGGTTTTCCAAGGAGCCGCCCGCCCGCTCTTGCGTCCAGATTGGGAAACTCCCCAAAGACTCCCTTGTAGAGATCGAAATGGTCGCCCTCTGCTGACCTCGGCAACGGCGTTCTTCGAAACAAAAAATACAACACAAAGGCCGCCCGACGTATGTCGGGCGGCCTTTGTGCGAGATCGGAAGAAAACTACAGACCGTCTGAAGGGAGATAGGTTGTTTTGGGCGGCGTCACCTGGAGGAAGGCGCCGGTATAGATTGCATTTCCGATGAATCTGTATGAGACCAAACTCCCGTTGTTGTCATACATTGGGGTGGTGACGGTATCCAGAGAAGTGATCGCATACCAGCCGGCAGGCAGGTTTTCTATGGAAAGATTGCCGACGGCGTTTGTCGTGGGGCGGTGAATGATCGCCGGTTGGCGGATCTCGCTGTTATCCGGTTTGTACCACAAGGCCACCTTCGTGTTGGCGACAATGGCGTCTGTCGTCGGATTGCGGATCGTGCCGGCCAAACTGCCGGTAGATGCTCCATCTGGGCTGAGGGAAATCACACCGATACTTTTTCCAGAGACATTTTGCCCGGCACCGTCCTTGACGGTAGCGTTTGTTGCAGCGGTTCCACCGATGAATAAGTTGGTACTGCTGGCGACGATGACCACATCTCGGCTTACAAATCCGGTTTTTGAGAAGGTGATCGTGTACTGATTTTCCGAGATGCCGTAGAGAATGAACGAGCCGTCCTCAAGGGTACTGGTGCTGAACCCTCCCACCCCGAGAGAGACGTTTGCAAACATGATCGGCGTACTATCGGCGGCGCTGACGAGCTTTCCGATAACGGTATAAGACGACGACACCGGAGCGGCTCCTGGTTTGGCGCGCAACGAGATGTTCTGCTCGATGGTTGAATTTGCAGCCAGATTGATGACGGCATAATTTTTTTCATACACTTCGTTTTTATCATAGGCTTCAATATAATAAATGCCGCCCGAAATGTTCGTAAATGAAAAGAAATTGTTGTTTTGCGCCTCATGCTCTGCTACCAAAGCGGCATCCCGATACAATCGAACGACGATGTCGGCTTTATCACTGACGATCTGAATTCCGGTGGAGAGGTCGAGCAGGCGACCGTAAAGCGTTGTGGTTCCGGCGACGTCAAGTGTCGTCGACGCCGTGGATGTCGCGGCGGAGCCGGAAGCCCCGCTGGGGTTGGAATCA
>JAKJFL010000356.1:0-4252 GCA_022704935.1 Candidatus Rifleibacteriota bacterium | reverse complement strand
GAGCCGGTCGGCGGAACGAATATATCGGACGCTTTATTGAAAGCCATCCGCCAGCTCAAGGACAAGAAAGCCGACCGTCCCTCCTTCATCGTCTTCGTGACCGACGGCAAGCCGACGGCCGGCCTCACCGAGCCCGAGGAGATCATCCGCGAGCTCAAGAGCGCCAACGACGCGAAGGTGCGCATCTTCTCGTTCGGCGTCGGCGACCAGCTGAACGCCCCGCTCATCGACCGCATCGCCGAGGAGCACGGCGGCGCCTCCGACTACGTTTCGGAGAGCGAAGACATCGAAGCGAAGGTTTCCGGCCTCTTTTCGAAGCTGACGCACCCGGTCATGACCGACGTCAGCCTGATGTTCAAGAACGTCGACGTATCGCAGATCTACCCGCAGAAACTGCCCGACATATTCAAGGGAAGCACCGTCACGGTTCTAGGCCGGTATCGCGGCCCCGGCGAGGCGCTCGTCACCCTGACCGGAAGCATCGACGGCAAGCCCGTCAAGCTCGACTACGAGGCGTCTTTCCCCGAACGGGAGACCGAAAACGGCTTCGTTTCTCGCATCTGGGCGACCCGCAAGATCGGCTTCCTGCTCGACCAGATCCGGAAGAACGGCGCCGACGAAGAGCTCAAGAACGAGATCGTGACGCTCGCGAAGCGATACGGCATCCTGACCCCCTACACCTCCTACCTGGTCGTGGAGGACAAAGATCTGCCCGGCCCGAACCTGCGCCGGATCATGGCGCCCTCGCCGTCCGCCGGGGCCCCCGGTCCGTTCCTCGAGGAGGCGAAGGGACGTTTCGACAGCCTCAGTTCCGCCCAGGAAGGCGCTGACGCCGTCTCTGCGGCCCGGGAAATGAACGTGATGAAGCAGGCCGAAGCGCCGATGCAGACGTTCTCGGCCGGCGGCTCATCCGCCCGTGCGACCGGCAGGCCGTCCTCCGCCCCGACGTCGATGGGCGGTCTCAAGGCCCCGACCTCGCGCGAGATCGGTGACCGCACGTTCTACCTGATCGACGAGAAGTGGGTGGATGGCTCCGTCTCGTCCGAAAAGGCGGACATCACGATCAAGGCCTACTCGGCCGCCTATTTCGAGCTCTCGAAAAAACATCCGGCGATCAACAAGTATCTTGCCCTCGGCGACAAGCTCATTCTGAAGGTCGAAGGCAAAATCGTCGAGATTTCCGCAGACCGCGGAGTGACCGAGGCAGGCGACCTCGGCATCTGACCTGACCCGACCGCATCATCCGCGCCGCGGCCCGCTCTGTGGGCCGCGGTTCTTTTTTCCGTCACCATCACGGGCCAGTTGTGATATCATTGCCCGAAAAGAGCATCACGACAAGAAAAGGAGCCACACCGCCCGCCATGGAACATTTCCTGAGCCTGATCGGAATCCCGATCCAGATAGCGATCTGCTACGCCCTTTCGATGAACCGGAAAAAGATCAACTGGGTTCTCGTCGCCGCGGGAATCGCCCTCCAGTTCGTCTTTGCCCTGTTGATTCTCAAGACAGCTCCGGGCCGTTCCTTCTTCGATTTCATGAACACGGTCATCAACACGATCCTGAATTTCACCGGGGAAGGCGCGGCGTTCGTTTTCGGGCCTCTCGCCTCTGCTTCCGCCGAAAAGAGCGTCGGGTTCGTCTTTGCGTTTCAGGTGCTTCCGACGATCGTTTTCTTTTCTTCGTTCATGACGCTCCTGTACCACCTCGGCATCATGCAGCGGCTGGTCTACGCCATCGCGCTCGTCATGCAGAAAACGATGAAAACCTCCGGCGCCGAATCCCTGAGCGCGGCCGCCAACATTTTCGTCGGCCAGACGGAAGCCCCGCTCGTCATCAAGCCCTATGTCGCGAAGATGACCCTTTCCGAACTCAACTGCATAATGGTCGGCGGCATGGCGACCATCGCAGGCGGCGTCATGGCCGCTTACGTCGGCATGATGCGCGAGCATTTCCCGGACATCGCCGGCCATCTGATGGCGGCCTCGGTCATGTCGGCCCCGGCCGCGATGGTGTTCGCGAAGATCATGGTTCCCGAGGACGGCGAACCCGAGACGTCGGGAAAGTGCGAGCTGAAGATCGAAAAAATCGATCAGAACGTGATCGATGCGGCCGCGCGCGGCGCTTCCGAAGGCATGGGGCTCGCCATCAACGTTCTCGCGATGCTGATCGCCTTCATCGCCCTGATCGCGATGGGCAATCATATCTGGGGCCTTGTCTGCGCCGGCATCACGATGGTTTCCGGCCTCAACCTCTCAGGCATCGATACCCTCAACGAAATGATCGGATATCTGAACGTGCCGTTCGCATGGATGATGGGCGTTCCGACTCAGGATCTGCTGGTCGCCGGCCAACTGCTGGGCGAGAAGACGGTTCTCAACGAGTTCGTCGCCTACGCCCATCTCGGCGAGATCGTCACCAGCAAGACCTATCTGGGCCAGGCCGTGTCGCTCCAGCCGCGCACCTGGGTCATTCTGACATACGCCTGCTGCGGCTTCGCAAACTTCGGTTCGATCGGCATCCAGCTGGGCGGCATCGGCGGCCTCGCGCCACATCGCCGCGGCGACCTGGCGAACCTCGGCATCCGGGCCCTCATCGCCGGCACCTTCGCCAGCTACCTGACCGCCAACATCGCCGGCCTTCTAGTCGAATAAATATATCATTAATTATTTATACCACCCGGGTGAGTTTTTTCATCCGGGTGTTCTTTTTTTGCGCGGGAATGGTATTCGTGGCGACTGGGGGCTTCAACCTTCGAACTTCTCTCTTCAAACTTCCCGCCGGCTGTCCCCAGCCGGTCGGATTGTGGTATCATTCGCGCATTCACCGCATCGTTCCAGGAGGCCTTTCTCATGAAAATCGGACTAGCCGGCCTGCCCATGTCGGGCAAGACCACCATTTTCAACATGGCGACCCGCGCCCAGGCGCAGGTTCGCGACTTTCTCGCCCAGAGTGACGAGGTCAACACCGGCGTCATCAAGGTGCCCGATGCCCGCCTGGACTACCTGACCGGCATCTTCAAGCCGAAGAAAACGATCCACGCGACCGTCGAGTTCACTGATATTCCAGGCGTCAGCAAGGACGAGAAAGGTTTTTCGAGCAAGACCCTCGCGAACATCCGCACTTGTGACGCGTTGATGCTGGTCATCCGCGTCTTCGGCGGCAGCGATGTCCCGCACGTCCACGATCGGGTCGACCCGGCAGCTGATCTCGAGGAGCTGCTGCTCGAGTTCGTGTTTTCCGACCTCGAGATCGTCCAGAACAAGATCGAACGCGCCCAGAAAGAGCTGAAGGCCGGCAAGAAGCCCGAAATCCTGCGTGAAATCGAGTTGATGGAGCGGCTGAAAAAAACGCTCGAAGCCAACCAGCTCATCTCGAGCATCGAGCTGTCGCCTGAAGACGAGGCGCTGATGCGCGGTTTCCGCTTCCTGACCCAGAAACCGGTCATGCTCGTCGGCAACTGCTCAGAAGAGCAGTTCAAGAATCCTAATGACGCGACCGTGAAGACGTTCGGCGACGCCTGCGCGAAGCACGGCTGGCCCAGCCTTCTCATCGCCGGCAAAACCGAGATGGAAATCTCCGGATTGTCCCCCGAAGAAGAGGCCACGTTCCTCCAGGAATACGGCATCACCGAGTCCGGCCGCGACAGGCTGATCAGGGAAGCATACCGTGTACTGAACTATATTTCGTTCCTCACGGTCGGCGAAGACGAAGTCCGTGCCTGGCCGATCCAGAGGGCGACGCGCGCGCAGAAGGCAGCCGGCAAGATCCATTCCGACATCGAACGCGGTTTCATCCGCGCCGAGGTCGTCGCCTACAAGGATTTCGTCGAGAAGGGCGGCCTGGCGGGCGTCAAACAGGCCGGCCTGATGCGGCTCGAAGGCAAGGAGTATCTGGTAGAGGACGGTGACATCATCAACTTCCGGTTCAACGTCTGACAAAGGGGCACCGGCGGTAGTTCAGCCCGTTCCTCCGAAACGGGTCCCCCTCCAGCGAAAGCTCTCCGTCGGCATCATCGTAGCTCTTTCGGTCATCACGCTCTTTTTCGTGATGACCACAGCGTTATTCCGCGACATCGAGAGATTCGTCGACCTGATTCTGACTCCCGACATCCGAATCGCGCGGTTGTACGAACGGTGCGGCAACATCTGGAACCATATCGACGATCAGGTGGCCATAAGCCTTGCCGACATTTCCCGCGTGGGTCCCCTGATCAACGAGGAACTGATCTCGAAATTCGAGGGCACCCTGGCGG
>JAKJFL010000355.1:0-4258 GCA_022704935.1 Candidatus Rifleibacteriota bacterium | reverse complement strand
CGAAGACGGTCGCCGCCTTCAACGCCGAACTGACGAAGGCGAAAACGGTTCTCTGGAACGGTCCGATGGGCGTGTTCGAGACGAAGCCGTTCGACGCCGGAACCCGCGCGATTGCCGGTACGATGGCCTCGCTGAAGGCCGTCACGGTCGTCGGCGGCGGGGATTCGGTCGCCGCGATCGAGCAGATGGGCGCCGCCGAAAAGGTGTCGCACGTCTCGACCGGCGGCGGAGCCTGCCTCGAGTATCTCGAAGGCAAGACCCTGCCCGGCATCGAGATCTTCTCGCGCGACATCAAAAACATGGTCGGAGGAGCCTGACATGCCTACGTCCCGACGTCCCCTGATCGCCGCCAACTGGAAGATGCACAAGGTGACCGGCGAAGCGAAGAACTTCGTCGCCGCCCTGCAGCCGAAAATCGCGAACGTGCGCGAACGCGACGTCCTGATCTGCCCGCCGTTTCCCCTGATCCATGCGGTCGACCTGGCCCGCAAGGAAACCAAGATCCTGCTCGGTGCCCAGAACATGTATTTCGAGGAGAAGGGCGCCTTCACCGGCGAGGTTTCGGCCTCGATGCTGAAGGACCTCCACTGCGAGTTCGTGATTCTTGGCCACTCGGAGCGCCGGTGGGTGTTCGGCGAGTCCGACGAGCTGATCAACCGCAAGGTGCTCGCCGCCGTGAAGAACGGGCTCATCCCGATTCTCTGCGTCGGGGAGAAGCTCGACGAGCGCGAGAAGAACCTGACCGAACAGGTCATCCTCAACCAGATGGATCGCAATCTGAAGGATGTCCCCGAGAACGCGATCGGCACGATGGTCGTCGCCTACGAGCCGGTCTGGGCCATCGGCACCGGCAAGAACGCCTCGACGAAGGACGCACACGACGCGATCGCCCTGATCCGCGAGTTCCTGCACAGCCGGTACGGCAGCTCGTCCGCCGACAAGACCCGCATTCTCTACGGCGGCTCGGTGAAGCCGGACAACATGAAGACCTACATGAGCCAGCCCGGCATCGACGGGGCCCTCGTCGGGGGCGCCAGCCTCGAGCCCGACTCGTTCGCCCAGCTGATCAACTACTGACCCCGGTTCCCAACGGCCCCGTCGCTGCAACGCGGCGGGGCCGTTTTCTGTATCAGGCATGCTATAAAACAACGGACCACAGAGTCCCAGAGACACAGAGAAGATTTTTGTTCGAACTCTGTGCCTCTGTGTCTCTGCGGTGAAGAGGTTTTTCTGTCCCAATGCCTTCGTTGCGGATCATGGGCTCGGAGCTCTTTCCCCTTCTTTGCGTTTTGTGCGATGATAGGGGAAACGCCCCCAGCCTCGGCTGAGAAACGGAGCAAGCGTGAGCATCCGCGTGAAAATCGGGATCGGGTTCGCCCTGATGATCGTGGCCCTGACCGGCCTGATCATCACATGGGGAGCACGCACGCTCGGCTTGCAGCTTGAAGAAGCGGACCTGGGCAAGCTCACCTCGCTGCGCGAAACGACGCTGGATCAGTGGCGCAGGGAACGGGCCGCTCTCGCCCGTATCGCGTCGGAGCTCGTCCCTGTTCTCGCTGCCTCGAACGGCGCAGATGCCGACGATGAGCGACGCTTGTCGACCGTCGAACTGCTCAAGCGGCAGCTCCGCCTCGACTGGCTGGACATCCGCAGGGAAGGCAGAAGCCTGCTCTACCGGCTTCAGGAGCCGGCCCCGCTGGTACATGACCTTGCCGTTCCGCAACGGATCACCCTCTCGGGTCCGTTGGCAGCCACCGGCCTCATCACCTGTCAGGTGCAGCTCTCCACCGGCACCGAGCTGCTCCTGGCGCGGCGGCCGGCCAGTTCCCCGGTTCCCCTTGCGGCGCTCTGGGACGGCCGGGGCATGCTGTACGGCGATCCCGGGGTCTGGCCGACCGGGCTTCTGAGCGAGTACACGGCCCGGGAAGCGACGTTCCAGAGGCTGATGCAGGGCCGTCTGCACCGGCTTCGTGCAAGCGTGGTTCCCGGTACCGACCTGAAGCTCCTCGTCGGGTATGCCGCCGACTCGGCCACCCTGACGCGGACCGGCGTCGACGAGCTGATGCTGCGGCTGGCCCTGCTCGAGATCCTCGGCCTGCTCGTTCTCGGATATTTCCTGGGCCGGCGGCTGTTCGGGCCGCTCGAGCGGCTGAAACAGGCCATCGACCGGGTCGGGGCGGGCCACTGGCAGGAGATCCCGCCGGCCGAACTTCCGGACGGGGAGGACGAGGTCGGCATGCTCGGCCGCAGCTTCAACCACATGGTGCAGGAGCTTTCCACGGCGCGGGATCGCCTGATCGAGGTGCAGCAGGAGCTGATGAGCAAGGAAAAAATGGCCGTTCTGGGCCGGTTCTCGGCCGGCCTCGCCCACGAGATCAACAACCCCCTCGGAACGATCCTCGTCAGCGCCGGCCTCGCCGACGACGCGATCGCCCACGGTCGCCCGGTCGAGGCCGACGACATCCGCGCCATCATCGAGGAGACGCGGAGATGTCGCCGGATCGTCGAGTCGCTGCTGGAGTACGCGCACAACCGGCCGCCCCGGCTTGGGCGAGAATCTATAGCAGAAATCATAGAATGCGCCGTCCGGCTTCCCCTCTCCGAGCCGCCCTGGCGGGGTCTCGGGATCGAAACCGAGGTGCCCTCGGATATCCATGTTCTCATCGACCGGACAGGGATCGGCCAGGTCCTGGCCAATCTCCTCCGAAACGCCGCCGAAGCCCTTCAGGCAAATCTCGATGCCGGCAAACCGGCAATGATCCGGGTCACGGCACGAAGGCTGGACAGGGAGTTCGCCGTCGTCACGGTTTCGGACAACGGGCCCGGACTTGGCGAGGCGGCCGATCATCTGTTCGAGCCCCTGATGACGACGAAACAGCAGGGAACCGGCCTCGGGCTGGCCATCTGCCAATCGATCGTCGAAGGGCATGGAGGCCGGATCCGCGCCGTGCGCCTGCCGGAGGAACGGACGGAATTTTCCTTCACCCTGCGCCTGGCCGATACGGACGAGGGGCGCGCGCCCTGATGACGGAGGAATCAACGCATGCCGAACCGAATCGTTCTGATCGATGACGAAGCCAAGCTCCTCCGGGCGCTGAAAAAGGCCCTGGAGCTCGATGGGCACGAGGTGTGCGAGTTCACCTCGCCCGACCAGGCCCTTGCGTTCATCTTCGAGCGCCACCCGGCCCTCGTGATTTCGGACATCCGGATGCCCGGCATGTCGGGGCTCGATCTGCTGGCGAAGCTTGGCGAACTGCACCCGCGCCCCCCCTGCATTCTCATGACCGCCTACTCCTCGGTGGAGACGGCCGTGACCGCCGTCCGGCTGGGTGCGCGGGATTATCTGCTCAAACCGTTCGAGATCGAGGAGCTCCGGGCCGCGGTGCGGCGGGTGCTCGAAACCGCTGCGCCCGGCCCCGATATGACAGCCGCAGAGGCCGTCGGCCGGCCGGCCGGCCGGTCCGCGGCGATCTGCAGCGTCCTCGACCTGATCGGGCGGGTCGCCGACACCGAGAGCACCGTTCTTCTCCAGGGGGAAAGCGGCACCGGCAAGGAGCTGGCGGCACGCACGCTTCACGCCCTTTCCCGGCGCGCGAAAGGGCCGTTCATCCCGGTGAACTGCAGCGCCATTCCCGAAGCCCTTGTCGAGAGCGAGCTGTTCGGCCATCTGAAGGGCAGCTTCACCGGGGCGTTCGCCGACAAGGACGGCCTGTTCCATGAGGCCACGGGAGGCACCCTGTTCCTCGACGAGATCGGCGACCTCGCGGCGGCCAGCCAGGCGAAGCTGCTGCGCGTGCTCCAGGACGGTTCGGTGCGAAAAGTCGGGGACACGCGCGGATACCCGGTCGACGTGCGCATCGTCGCGGCCAGCAACCGGGATCTGCGGGCCGAATGCCTCGCCGGGCGGTTCCGCGAGGACCTGCTGTACCGGCTGAGCGTCGTGGAGATCCGCATGCCGTCGCTGCGGGAGCGGCTCGAGGACATTCCCGACCTGGTCGACGTCTTTCTGAAGCGGTTCGCGGAACGGCATCGCCGGCCGATTCTCGAGCCGTCGGAGGCCGCGCTGGCGAAGCTCGCGCGGCACGCCTGGCCGGGGAACGTGCGCGAGCTCGAGAACGTGATCGAACGCGCCGTCATCCTGAAGCGACAGGGCCGGGAACTGCTCCCGGATGATCTTCCCCTGCCCGAGCCCGGAATCGGCACCGGAACGGCGGCGACGTTGCCGGGGGTCCAACTGGATGAGGCTCGGGAGCGGCTC
>JAKJFL010000354.1:0-4265 GCA_022704935.1 Candidatus Rifleibacteriota bacterium | reverse complement strand
AACCCCGTCGCCGTAGCCGCCGGACGCGCAACACTTGCCCGCCTCAAGACTGACAAAAAACTATATCAACAATTATTGAAGCAGACGGCCCGGCTGTGTGACGGCCTGGCGGAAGTCTCGAAAAAACGGAAGATTCCCTGCAGGATCAACCGATTCGGCTCGATGTTCACGGCGTTTTTCACGGACGCGGAGGTCATCGATTACGAAACCGCGAAAACCGCTGACGTGAAGCGTTTCGCCAGGTTTTTCCACGGGATGCTCGCGGAAGGGGTGTATCTCGCGCCTTCCCAGTTCGAAGCCGCCTTCGTTTCGATCACCCACGGAACGGATGAGATCGAGGCGACGCTGGCTGCCGCCGACAAGGTCATGGCGAGCCTCTGAACTTCCTGAAAACTGCGCCGCCGCCGGCTTCGAAGTCGGCGGCGGCGCAATTTTCAGGATGAAACGGCCTAGTATCGCGGAACGATCTTGATCGGGTTCGTCCGGACGGCATATCGTGCCGGCTGGCCGTTGATCAGCTCGATTTTCGTGTACAGAATGTTCATGTTCGTGCGTTCGCGGTCGACGACGACTTCGCGGTATTTTTTCAGGATGTCGATCTCGTGCTTGAGGGCCACGGAATGGATCCCCACGCGCAGGTTCGTGCCGGCGTTCACGCGGCAGAGGATGCGGCTGGAGGTTGCGGAATCCTGGTTGTATCCCGGGTTGTCGATCTGGTTGTAGGTGATCGAGAGCGGGGTCGTCGCCGTGATGTTGTCGTTTCCCTCGAACACGTCGAAATCTCCGCCGGAGATGCCGCCGCCGTCGACCCAGAGAGGCTTGTTGAAATAGAAGGCGAAATAGTCCTGCTCGTTGACGGCCCGGTTGTTGTCGGCGTCGAGCCACTCGATGCGCTGGAGGGCCAGTTCCTTTACATAGTAGTCGCGATAATCGTCGGTCTTGTCTCGGAGGTCGATCCCGTCGCTGTAGACGAAACAGCCGTACGGGTCGAGACGGTAGTTGCGCCCCCACGGGTCGATCGGGATGTTCGTCAGATACTGGCCCTGGAGGCCCATGAAATCCTGGTCACCCAGCATCGGCAGATAGGGCGGCTGCGTCGCGAGCGGTCCCTGGTAGGGAATGTCCTCGCGGGCGTTGAAGAGAACGACGGCCTGCTTCAGGATGTCGAGGTCGGTCTTCGCCTTCGCGATCTTCGATTCCCGGACGTAGTCCTGGTAATAGGGAGCCGCAACGCCGATCAGGATTGCGAGGATGGCGATGACTACCAGCAGTTCGATCAGTGTGAAACCCTTACGAAGCATCTCTCTTCCCTCCAGGGACGGCATGTGCAATCTCACTTGTTCTTCGCCTTCTCTTTCCGAAGGTCGTTCATCGTTTCCCGAATCAGACGCAGACGGATTTTCGTCAGCTTCATCATCTGCGACTTCGTCGCCTGTCCATCCTTGCTCTTCGGCGAGTACCGGCGCCAGTAATCCAGCTGATCCTGGGCATACTGGCGGATCTTGGCGTTCATCTCGAGCGCCTTGTCCCATTCGCCGTCTTTCTTGTATTCCTCGAGCCTGTTTTCCCAGACGGCGAGGTCTTCGCCCGCGTCTTCGCGATACTTCAGCTCGTTAAGCTGAATGTCGGCCTGTTCCTTCGAGAGATGACCGGCTTTTTTCAACTCTTTGATATAATATCGAACCTGATCTAGATCGCCGCGCTCGAACGCAAGCTGTTTGAGCCCCTCCAGCGCCGCTTCGTCTTTCTTGTCGATGGCCAGGAGGTCCTTGTAAGCCTTCTCGCGAACCTCTTCGGAACCGCCCTGCGCGAGGTCCATGAGATCGCCCCGATCGCCTTCCATCTTTTCCGCCTTGATCTCTTCGATCAGGGCTTTTGCTCGTTCCGACCAGTCCTTTTTGCGCGCGATCAGTTCGAGGGCGCCGAGTGCCTCGTCGAGCTTCTCGTCGGACCGGTACAGCTCCGCGATGCGGAGCACCGCGTCGCCGCGCTTCTCGTCGGCCTCGAAACACTTCTTGTATGCCTCGATGGCGGCGTCGGTATCGCGCAGATCGTCGTGCAGACGGCCGAGCTCGAACCAGCCGGTCGCCGAGTCGGTCGCCATGCGGATGGTCTTCTGATATTCCTTGATGGCGTCATCGATCTTGCCTGTCGCGTAGAGAGCCCGCGCCAGGTCGTATCCGACGAGATTTTTTATTTCCAGGTCTTTCTTCCCGAACTGCTTGGCTTTCTCGAAGGCTTCGGCCGCTTCGCTGACCTTGCCCTGGCTTTCATAGCTTTTGCCGAGCAGCATCCAGGCTTCGGGGTCTTTCTCGTCGAGGGCGAGGACGGTCTTGAACAGGTCGATCGCTTCAGCCGGTTTTCCCGAGGAGTGCAGGGCGAAGGCCAGGCCGCGAAGCGTCTCGCGGTTGTCCGGGTTCGCCGCGCGTGCGCTCGTGAGCAGCTCGAGGGCCTTCGGATACTGCGCCTCGTCGAGGGCCTTGAGGCCGAGCCGGGTCAGCGCACCGCCGTGGTTCGGGGCGAGCGTCACAATCTTCTCATAGAGAGGGGCGGCCTCTTCGGGCTTGTGGCGCGCGAGAAGCTGCTCCGCAAGGCAATACAGAACGTCTGGCGATTCCGGAAACGCGGTCGCGGCGGCCCTGAGGTGCTCCTCGGCGCTTTTCGAGCCGCCCTCCTCGGCAAGCATCATGCCGAGATAATAATGGCATGTTCCGTCCGAGGGATCCTGCTTCGAGCGGGCTTTCAGCTCGGAAACGACTGACTGGCGCTCCTTCGGCGTGCCGACCTGGTAGCGCTGCCAGATCGTCTCGTAATACCGCTCGGGAGAAGATGCCGCGGTGGAAGCCGATTCGGACTTCTTCTTTCTGGTCGAGGTGGTGCCGCTTTTCTTGCGCGCCGCGTGGGCCGGCGTGATGTCGCCCGTGATCAGGCACAGCCCGAGAGCGAGGACGAGCCCCGTTCCCGTGGCATGGCGGAAGGGTGTGCGCCTGGGCAGGGAATCAGCCATCGTGCTCCTCCATCGTCACGTCAAGGAATGCGTATGCGAAATCCCGGGCTCAGGGGGTGACCTGTATCTGCGTCACAGCCTGGCTCGGGCCGAAGACAAGGATGCCCGCGCCTGTCAGGAGCGAGAGGACGGCGAACGCGGCCACCAGGAAGATGATGTTCGTATGGAAGGTGACGAACCGTTCGCGGATTTTCGGCTTGACGACGCGTTTGATCGAAAGTCCGAGCACCAGCGACATGACCAGGCAGCCGAGCCCGAGGGCGCCGATGTACCCGTGACCATAGGTCTGGCCGAACGGAACCGTGATTTCGGGATATACCATACCGGTCAGAATAGCTCCGGCAACGAGGCCGGCGAAACAGTAGCCGATCAGGATCATGCCCCAGAACCGGTGTTTCGCCAACGTGGCCTCGAAATCGGTTTCGTCTTTGGCGAGGCGGCCGTGGCGGTCCAGAAGGCTCTTCCCCAGCGAACGCTGTTTGTAAAGCCAGAAAAGAAAACCGAGCATAAATATCGGGTGCAATAGTTTCATGTCGGATCTCCGGGTCGCGCGTCAGATCTTGAATTTGCTGATGTCGAAGTCGTCGAGGGCGAACGGGTCTTTTTTGGGTTTCTCGCCGGGCTTGGCGGGAGACTTGTCTTTGGATGCAGGCTCGACGGGTGCGTCGAGGTCGAGGAACCCGCCCAGGTTGAGAGGATCCGGTGGCGGCTGTTCGGGTTTCGCCGGTGCGCCGGGTTTTCCGGGACCTGCAGCTGGTTTCGCCCCCGGCTTCTGGAAGATGTCCATGATGTCGAGATCGAGCGCCGCCAGATCGTCGACGCCATCTTTCGCGCCTGTGGCCGGCTTGGTTCCCTTGCCGCCGCCTGCCTCGATTTCGGAAAACAGTGATGCGAACGGATCTCCGGTGTCTTTCTGGGGCTTGCCGCCTTTCGCGGGAGGCGCTCCGGTTACCGGTTTCATCGGCGGAAGCGGTGTTTCGTCGTCCTCGATCGACGCCGCGGGTTTCATCGGCGGCAACGGCGTCTCTTCATCGATGGAAAGAGCGGGCTGAGGCCAGCTTGCAGTCTTTTTCTGCGCGGCCGTCTGGGGCGTTTCCGGCGCCTTGGTCTTCAACGGCGGAAGCAGAGAGTCGTCGAATTCCTCTCGAGGAGTTTCCGAGAGAGGGATGGAGGCCGGTTTTGCCGGCGGCGTTTCGGCCTTGGGCTTCAAGGGTGGGAGCAGCGTTTCGTCGAGAGGCTCGACCGGCTTTACCGGAGG
>JAKJFL010000353.1:0-4276 GCA_022704935.1 Candidatus Rifleibacteriota bacterium | reverse complement strand
TTTTTTGTATGTGTTGTATTCGAACATCTGCTTCTCGCTGCCGGACATCGTCTCGAGATCTTTCTTCGTGTTGTCGAGATTGTTCCACCAGGCGTAGTCTCGGCCTTCCCAGAGGGAGCGGGCGGGGTAGGAAAGATACGATAGACCATTATATGTATCCGAATACTGGAACGCGAGGTTGAAACCGGGCTTGCCGTCAGTGCTCGTCTGCATGAACGCGCCATACATCTCGGCTTTGTCGGTCGAGGCCGGGTTCGTGTCGGGATTCTCGAGCCCGATCACGGCGGGGCCGTGCATGTAGACGCGCGACTGGTACGGGTGATTCCAGAGCACGAGCCGGCCGTTTCCGCGCGAGAGATCGTTCGTGACCTCGCTCGCATCGCGCGGGTCGACGCCGAGACAACTGTAGAGCGAATAGTTCCGGCCGATGGGGCCGACGTTCACGACCTTCATATCCCGGGTGATCTGGAAGAAGAACCGGCTCTTCTTCAGGCCGCTCGTGACGGCGACGGTGACGTTGAACCCGATGCTCAGGTAGAAATCACCTGACATCGTGTTCAAGAACGACTTGTCGGCGCGGTCTTTCGGGGTGTAAACGCACTCCGGTTTGCTGAGCGGGCGATGATCGATCGGCCTGCAGTCGGTGAGACGGGGCAGGACCTCCTCGATCTCGAAGCCGGCGCGCGTCATGTGGAGCGAGATCAGCGCGTTCGTTTGCGTGACGTAGTTCTTGAACGATGGCAGGATGTCTTTCAGATCCGGGTTCTTGCCCGTTTCGCCGCCGCCGCCTGGATACTGGGATAGGGCTAGCTGGCGGAGCAGGGGCCCCTTCTTGCCGTCCGCAGTGCCGTCCTTGAACAGTTTGTATAGCTGTACGAACGCTTCGTCTGCTGCCGATTCGGCCAGTTGCTGGGCCATCGTGGCGTAGACCGAGAACGCCGCCTGCGTGTATTCCGTGCTGGTGGTCTGCTTCAGGAACATGCCCATGAACGCGAGGAGGCCGAGGATCAGGACGGCGATGATGTAGGCGAACCCACGTCGGTTCATGATCTCCTCCTTCCTCACGGCCCGGAACGGGCTTGTTCTCAAGACTCGTATTCTTTCCAGTCTATCAGACGCCGGGAAAAGCGTCCACTATTCCTCTTTCTCGCCGAACACCTCGGCGGTGAAACGCCACAGCTTCGCGTCGGCGGCGAGGCTCTTTCCGTCGGGACCGAGATGGCTTCCCGGCGGCAGGCCGGCCTTGAGACAGAGATGGTTCAGAAAGGTGTCGCGGTCCCAGCCGTATTCCGTCGGCACTTGCGGCAGCAGCAGGCCGGAGCCAGGATACTTGCGGAGCAGAAGGCCGTCGCGGCCGACCTGGATCTCGTCGAGACGCGTAACGGGAATCATCGGCGAGAGGACGGATATCTCGATGTCGATCTTCGCCAGTTCATCCGCTTCGACGGCGGGGAACCGCGGGTCTTCGGTCGCCGCGGCGATCGCCATGTCCTGAATACCCTGCGAAAGCGGGGCGCGCCCCTCGATCAGGCCGATACAGCCCCGCAGTTCGCCATCGATTTTAAGTGTGACGAAGACACCGCATTTTTCAGCGAATCTCGGATCCTTGAGGGTGAGGGCCGGGCGCCCTTTCCCATTCAGGACTGATTCGAGCGTCGTTCTCACCGCTTCGAGAGCTTCCTTGTGAAATTCGGTCATCTGATCCTCCGGTTTGCTTCTGGTCTGGGAATCCGTTTTCGTTGTTTCTGCCTGCGTCTTTGCCGGTGGAAGCCCCGGTGCTTCGAACACGACGGCGGCATAGCCCACTACTTTTTCCGAGCCTGCTTCCCCGCTGGAATCGGTTCTCTCGATGACGCGGACCGTCGCGGATGCTTCTTTCATCACCGTGAGAAGAGCCGTGACGCCGTTCAGACCGCACAGTTCCGTCGCGCCAGCCTCGCAGGCCTCCCGCAGCCCGTCGGGGTCGAGAGCCTTCACGGACTCGAGTCCCCGGGCGTCAAGCTTCGCCGCCTCGGTTGCATCGTGATAATGCGACCAGTCGGTCGATGCCACGAGAAGCATACGTCCCGTGCAACCCGAGAGTTTTTTCACCAGCTCGCGGCCGAGAAGAACGCCGTTTCCCGAAGGGCCGCCGATGCTGAGAAACACGGATGGGCGGAGGCCTATCGCTTTGATGAGGAACGGCAGGACGACTTCGATCGAATGCTCCTCGGCATGCTGTTCGGGATCGGCAACACAGACGCCGGCATCGAGAAGTTCCAGGGATGCGCTCGCATCCGCCGGAACGGGACCCAGGGGCGTGTCGAACGCCCCTTCCGGCCATACCGAGATCGTGGGCCGGCCGGACCGGTGATCGAGACCCAGGACATACACCCGGTCGAACCGCTGGCCGGTAATCGCCTTGAATGCCTTCGCCGCCGTCTGGCCGGAATACTGATACCCGGCATGAGGCGTGATCAGCCCGACGAGCCGGGATTCGGTGGCGACTGGAGCGATGTCTCCCGCGTTCCTGAATAAACCGTCGAGAAGGGTTTCGAGCTTCGCCGGATCGCCCGGGTAGAACAGATCCGCCATGGTCGCCGGCCTGACCTGCGCCGAAACCGCGCAGACGCTCACCGCAACCATCCCAGCCGCCAGGAAAACGTCCCGGAACACTCGTGCGATCCTTTTCATATATCTCTCGTTATATAATAATAAATCTACAAGTCGCGTTGGCGGACGCGCCGCCCCGCGCCCCTACGTTCCACCTTCGATCTTCCCGCTCCTGTCTGCCTTCACAGCCTGTTCACGCCAGCGTGTGAAGATAGGCGGGAGTTAGAAGGCCGGATGCGATTTCCTGCACGGCCCCAGCCATGAACAGCACGCCGTTCTTTTCTTGCGATATCGAGAGGTCGCCGCCCGGCATGTGGACCGTCACCGGTGACTGCAGCTTCTTCGCCCTGATCCCGGCCGCCGTGACGGCTGTCGCGCCGGTGCCGCAGGCTTGCGTCATGCCGCATCCCCGTTCCCAGACGTGAACGCGAACTTCGTGAGGCGATAGGACCTGCACGAACTCGACGTTGATGCGCCGGGGATGGTTCGCGTGCGTTTCCAGCCAGGCGCCGGCACGGACCATCTCGTCCTCGTCCCATGGCTCATCGACGAACAGCACCGCATGCGGGTTTCCGACGTTCACATGGATGGGTTCCAGCGTTTCGCCTTCCCAGTCGAGAGGCTTGCGGTCTTTCTCGTTGACCAGCTCGCCTGTCGAAACGAGATCGAAAGAGGCCGGCCCCATTTCGACGCGATACGCGGCCGTGCCGTCTTTTGCGTTCTCGAAGCGGACTTCGCGGATACCGCCGCCGGTTTCGATCAGCACGGGCTCGATGCCGAGACAGTGGGCCTTGAACAGGTGGGCGACGCATCGGATGGCGTTTCCGCACATCTCGGCTTCGGTTCCGTCGGTGTTGAACATCTGCATCCGGCAGTGGTGCTTCGGATCTCGCGGATCCATGATGAAAACGATGCCGTCGGCTCCGATGCCGCGCCGGGGATCACAAAGAAGCTGAAGGGTGCGAGGTTTCTTGAGCCGGGAAAAATCCTGTCCCATCTCGTCGAAGAATGCGAAATGGTTTCCCAGGGCGTGCATTTTGTGAAATGAATACATGAGAACTCCTCTCAGGAATGATTTGTCGCATCAACCGCCATTCGATCTAAGCAAGGGCATCAGTTTCGTCGTCGCAAAAAACACCAGCAGCACCCCGGCCAGAAACAGGAGCGTCTGCTTCAGATCCTCGCGTTTCAACTGGAGATTCTTCCAGTTACCTGCCGTGAACAGCAACCCCATGAACGGGAGAACCGGCAGGCCCACGCCTGCCAGCAGAGCGCTCGACACGGCAATCAGGAACGAAGCGGCCAGGAGCAGGATATTTTTTCGCTCGCCGAGCCCGAACCTCAATGCGGCCTGATAGAAAATGCCAAAAAAGAGAAAATCCGTCAACCCGATCAAAAATGGCATGGCCGGCTTGGGGCCCCCTAGAATAGGGAACCGGAGCAGAAAATAATGGATCTGCTCGCTCCGGATGATCACGGCCGTTGCCCCCGCCGAGACGCTCCAGATGTCGGCGCATGTAGCGATAATGGCGATCGGGATGAGATGCGCCTTTTCGTCGATGCCGCCGCCGATCCAGAGGCCGATTCCTGCGGCAAGCAGCAGCTGCGCCAGTCCCAGAGCGAGAACGCCGGCCGGCGGCTCGGGCCAGATGTCTTCGAGATGTTCCGAGACGGCTTCGTAGAC
>JAKJFL010000352.1:0-4293 GCA_022704935.1 Candidatus Rifleibacteriota bacterium | reverse complement strand
CGGGGAGCGGTTATTCGGTGGCGAGGGTGTCAGGGTCGACCCAGCCGTAGGCGCCCATTTGGGTGCCGGCGTCGGAGGAGGTCAGCAGGAGGGAATCACCGCGGAGGTGATAGTCGTATTCACCGGATGCGGAGCCGACGAACAGGGGGTCGATGTTGAGGACCGGCGCGCCAGACTGATCGCAGCCGGAGGTTTCGTATTTGAAACCATAGATGTTGTTATATATGTAGCTGCGTCCGGAGGTTCGTTCTTCGATACCGATGCCGGTGCCGAAGGCGCGGCGGTTCACGATGATGTTGTTCTTCAGGACTGGTCGATCGGCTCCGTCGATGTAGACGCCGTTGGGGGCGTCGATCGTCAGATACTGGAGGTCGGCAGCGGCGCTTCGAACGGCCAGGCCGAGCCGGGTCGAGTCGAGAAGGGCGCCGCGGACGGTCGGGCTGGCGTTGTCATCGACAACAAGCGCCGTGTCGGTGACGGAACGCACGTCGAGGCTGCCCAGGAAAGCACTGCGGTTTCCCCGGAGATGCACGCCCGTTTCGCCGCCGCGCACCTTCACGGTTTTCACGGTGACGTTCGATGTGCCTTCGGCCATGAAGCCGGTCGTGCAATCCGTGAACTCGAGGGATGCAAGAGCGGTTCCGCTGGCTCCGCCGATGTGAAGCCCCGTCTCGCACATGCGGGCTCCGAAGCCGGTAAGCTGAAGAGGGCCATCGGTTATCGCCAGTCCCGTGCGGGCGTTCACGACTTCCAGATTCGCGATTTCCGAGCCGGAGGGTTGGCTGGAGGTCGTGCGCAGCCGTATTCCTTCCCAATCCGTGCGACCGGGAAGCGAGGCAGCCGAGATGAATTTTACGGATTCGCTTCCGGAAGCGTCGACGATCAGGCGGCCATCGACGTTCACCTCACACAGGAGCGGATAGATGCCGCTTTGCGAAAGATCCTGCGTCTTCACTCGAACGACGACGCCCGGTTCGATCGTGAGCGTCGTCAGTTCGGGGACGGAGATATCACCCGTCAGATCGATCGGGCTCCAGGCCTTGAGCCAGGTCACGCTCTGTTTGAGCGTTCCAGCCGGGATGATCGCCACTTCGGCCGTTCGTGACGAGACATTGCCGTCGAGATCGACCGATTCGAGCGCATACCGCGTTCTGACGCCAGGATTCGGCTGGTCGTCGACGCAGAAGCGTTCTGCCGAAAAGACCTCGTTTTCCGTTTTCCAGAGAGACAACGCCGCATCGCTCTCACCGCGCCAGATGCGGAATCCTTTCAAGGGGTCGGTGCCGTCGTATGACCATGTCACCTTCGGCCCCTCCGGGGTCTGCGCAACGATCGGAACCGTCGGTGCGGGAGGAGCGCCCGGCAGATCACCGGCTGGCAGCGTCGTGAACGTTGCCGTCTGGGTCAGGTAATGCCGGTTATCAGCCGTGGTTCCCTCAATAAAGTAGGTGTAGACGATGCCGGGAACGGGGGGTTTGATCACGAACCGGTGATCCGTGCCAAGGCCGGTCGGTTCGGTCCTGATCTGAGGCAGGTGCTCACCCTGGTAGACGAAGGTGCATTTCATGGGCTCGGACGGGAACACATCGAACAGAACGGTGTCGAGTTCCCGCTTGAAGATCGTGCAGGTTATGCGGTTCGAAAGGGGTTCGAGGCAGAAGTTGACGTTGCCGTACACCTGCCCCTCTTCGATCGTCATGGTCAGAGAGGCCGTCTTGAAACCTTCCCGGGTCACCGTAAGACGCTGGGTCCCGGCATCGAGCGATGTGAAGGCATATCGGCCATCCTCGCCCGAAGCGGCGGTGAACAGGGAACGATGCGACGTTACTATCGCATTCGCTATTCTATTGCCGGCAGTGTCGCTGATTCCACCCGAAACGACGCCGCGCCGGATTTTCTGTTCGTTTTCACAACCCATGAGGCCGAAAGATACGAGGGCGACGAGGCATAACACGGCAATGGCGGCGAGATTCCCGTTCTTCGATCCGGATCCGGTTCGAGCCTGGTCATTCATTTCGGGACGCCTCGCCGTCGTGGTCATCGCATCATCCGGAGAACCGGCCTGCGCGCGAAGAACGCGTGCGATCTGGCGATGCCGGTTCTCGCGCCAGCGCCTGCGGCCGTGCGTTCGGTTGTCATCTGAGTTCATACTTCATCCCATACATCGGAAAACGGCGGACAAAACATTAGACGGGTGACAACCGCACGGAGCACGGAGATGAGGACAAATCATCCGCAGATTGCGCAGATGTCAGAAGATGTCGCTGATATTCATAAGTCGCCAGAAGGAGGAGACAACACACATCATGCGCGGAGAGGGCGTGTCCGAGACGCGCCCCTACAGGCGAAATGGAACCATCGGAAATGGAATCGCCCGACACACAAACACCCGGATTGGATTACCGGAAGGATTGGCCGTAGCGGCCGAGTTCGAGGCCGTTGATGTCGAGGAGTTTGAGGGGTGATGCCGGCATGAGATGATAATCGTAGGGGTTGCCGCCGACGAAGTCAGGCTTCATATCCTGTGCGCCGAGTCCCTCGATGCAGTTGTGATACCCCGTTTCGAAGCCATGGACGTCGTTGTAACCGAAATAGCCCGTGAGCGGGTTTGCCGTGTCCTCATACGAGATCCCATACGTCCCCTTCTCGGAGGTATTGCAAAGAATATTGCTCTCTATACGAGGCTGCCCCGATGCGATGGCGACGGCGACATCCGCGTCGATCGTGCAGTGATCGAGAAAATTATCGGTCACTCTCGTGTCCGTAAATCGCACCCCCGTGCCGTACGGCACGAGAATCAGCGAGTTCGCGATCACGGATCTCGCGAAATTTGCCAGGACGCCGATCTCAAACGCTTCGATTCTGCACTCCCGCATGGTGATGCGGTCTTCCTGGTTGTCCTTCGCGAAAGAACAGCCGACCCGTGCACGATCGATGGAGATGCGCTTCATATCGAATCTCCGACACCCAATCACCTCGACCGCCGCGGACGCGATATCCGAGAAGCTACAATCAGAGAGGGTCGGAACGATCCTAACGCCCTCGATGCGATACCCGCCCACGCTATACTTCACGGTCAGATCATGGACGTTCGCTTCGATCCTGTCGACGAGCACGGCAGGCCCAGCACAGCCGAACATCTCGACGAATCCCACTTCGGAAATGCCCGATCCGCCCTTCCGGAAGCGGATGCCGGCCCAGTGGTCGCGCACGCCGGCACCGTTCAGCGGAGTGAATCTGACCGGAACACCGCTCTTTCCGAGAATGACGGCACGGCCGTTCACGAGGATCTCGACACGGTCGCGGTCTTCCCCGAGCCCGAACGCGTCCTTGTCGGCAACCCTGAACTCGACGCCGGGCTCGACATACAGGTTCGCCCCGACGCCGACGATCAGGTCGCTGACCAGAACCATGGGCGAGTCTGATGCCGTGATCGAAAGATCGTGATTGATGAAACCGGGCATGAACACCCGCTCGGACGACGTCCAGGTCGACGCCGCGCCAAACTCGCTCACGGCAGACACGGCGTATTCGTAGAAACCGCCGCCATTCGCACCGAGATCCGTGAAGGATCGAATGTCGCCTGACAGCGTTTCGCTCGTCAGAACAAGCCATTCGCCGCCCTTTTCGCGTCGTCTGACCCGATAGCCGGCCGCCGAAGCCGATATCGAGCCGTCCCATTCGATGGTGACGGTGCCATACGCTTCGAGCGCCCGAACCCTGACCGCGGGTGGCGCTTCGGGGGTGGCGCCGACGCCGGTCTTGAACGGCATATCAATAGATATACGAGGAGTGGCGTCGTCCTCATTGAAGCGGACGCGCGCATGATACAGGGTTTCAGGTTCCAGTCCAGAGATCGTGAATCGATGGGTTTCGGCCGGTCCGGTTTCTTCCATCGTGTTCGTGTATCCATCGCCCGTTCCGTATTCGATGAAACAAGTGACGGAACGATACGTGTTCCAGACGAGCACGGCGCTCGTGGAGCCAACGCTTTCGACTTTCAGATCGGTGATGCGTCGCTGACGGCCGGCTTTTTCTATCTTCACGATGCTCAGATCCGTGAGTTTGTTCGATGAGACATCACAACCGAATTCGGTGACGTCATACTCTGTATGTTCGATCACGAGCCGATTCCGGCCTGCGGGAAGTTCGGAAATATAAAATGTTCCATCCTTTCCCGTGTAGACTTTTTCTATCTCGTTGAAAATCGAATAGACGAGGGCGCCGGCAACGACATTGCCGGCGGTGTCCACCACCCTGCCCGACACCGAGCCGGTTTGGGGTTCGCGCAAT
>JAKJFL010000351.1:0-4298 GCA_022704935.1 Candidatus Rifleibacteriota bacterium | reverse complement strand
CCGCCGGCTCGAAGGATCTGATCGACTTCTCGTATGAGGCGTTCACCGATCGCTTCGGGATGGGCCACGAGATCGAAGACCTTCTGTGTGCGCCGTGGAATGTCATCATTCGGGGCCACTTCCATTCGGAAAAATATCCATTGAAATATTTTGATGGGCAATTGAGCCCTCTCGTTCTGGTGCTCGGTCTCCTGCTTCTCTCGTCTGCCTTCGGCGTTCGTATCGGTGAAACCCCGGCCGTCTCGGGTTCCGGTGCGATTGAAGAGCCGGGAGTGGATTGCCGGGCCATCCTGGCCTGTGCCGCATGGTTGCTGGGAATCTGGCTGTTGGGAAGTCATCAGGTCAGGTTCCTTCTGCCCCTCGTTGCGCTTCTGTCCTGGGCCGTTTCCCTGATGATCCCTGTTTTGCCCTTCCGCCGTCTGGTTTTCTGGGTGATTCTTGGGATCGTGTCCTGCACCTGGACGGCATCCTACGGACTGAACCGGATCGTCAGGGTCGAACCGTATGTGTCCGGTGCCGTGACGGCCGACCGTTTCCTCGCTTCGAATTTTCCGTTCTATCGTTGCTTCGACTGGGCGAATCGTCACCTGGCCGGTGACGGAAAAGTTCTCGTTCTGCTCGAGGAACGCACCTTTCTTCTCCGCCATCCGCATCTTTGGACAGGTCTCCTTCCGCACCACTTCATCAATTTTCTGTACAGGAGCGGCTCGGCTGCCGAAGCCGAACGCCTGCTGAAGGAACAAGGTATTGCCTGTATCTATCTGCCCCGGCACGCGGCCGCCCTGTATGCGAATATCGACAGTGAAGAGTTCCAAAAGATCCGGGCTGAATTTTTCCAGGATCGTCTAAAGCCCGTCTATTCCGATCCCCAGTGCACTCTCCTGACCTGGAAATCCATATAACCCATCTCCCATTCCGCCAGGGACGCATCGCGATGCACCCGCTTCATCCGCAGTGAAGAAAGCTTCGTGGCTTGGTGTCTGGCATGTGGATTTCGTTTCAAGAACCGATCCGCAGATGGCACAGATGAAATGAAATTCTGAAGATCTTCTTTTCAAGGAGTTTCCGGCGCATACGGAACATCAGGTGGTTCCAGGTGTTCGTTCCTGTCAGTTCTCCATCTGCGGATGCGTTCCTGAAACCAAGGTTTTTTCAACGGAGTATCGTTGTGGTGAAACCATCGTAATCTCTCGGTATCTGGTTCGTTGATCGGGTATAATGGCCGGACGTGCATTTTCGGAAAGGAGCGAGTCGTGACCTGGAACTGGATCGGGACCTGGCGTGACCGACTGGAAGATCTGAAGCGGCATTTCCAGATCGTCACCAAGAATCCCACGCCCGCGCGATGGTTCAATTTTCTCGTCAACGAGCTGTGCGCCCGGTTCAGAACCCTGACCGTGCCCGGGTATCCGTATGTGCTCGTCACCGACCCGACGAACCGGTGCAACCTGAGATGCCCGCTGTGTCCGACCGGCCTCGGCCTGAAAGGCCGCCCGAAAGGCGACATGCCCTGGAACCTGTATCTGAAAGTCCTGCGTGAGCTGTCACCCTGGGCCATCCGGATCTGGTTCTTCAACTGGGGCGAGCCCCTGCTGAACCCGCGCCTGTTCGACATGATCCGCGAGGCCAACCGGCGCGGCCTCGCCACGAACCTGAGCACAAACGTCCAGCTGCTCGACCGGGAAAAGGCCCTCGAACTGCTCGATTCGAACCTCGACTACCTGATCATCTCGATGGACGGCTACGACGCCGAATCCTACGCGCGCTACCGCATCGGCGCCTCGTTCGATCGGGCGATGGAGAATATCCGCTTCCTGCTTGCCGAGAAGGAACGCCAGGGTCGCACCGGCCTTCGCGTCGAGTGGCAGTCGCTCGTCACCGCCTACAATCAGGACCAGCTCGACCGCATCACCGACCTCGCATCCCGGACCGGCGTCGACCGCGTGCGATTCATGCCCCTCGAACTGGCCGATTCGCCTTGGACTGGCCGCGCGCCAGGCCCCGAACGTGCATGGCTTCCGGATATGCGCACTCCCTATAGGTATGAGTTCTCCCCCGATAAACCGCTGTCGGAGCACGCGTGCTTCTGGCTCTACGAAACGATCACCGTCAACCCCGACGGCGGTGTGGCTCCCTGCTGCCGCACGTTCGAGACGAGCGACGATTTCGGCAACGCGAACCGAGAAACCATCCGCGCGATATTCAATAGTGTAAAATATCAAAGAGCGAGAGCCATCTTCCGCGGCGGCGTTCCGTTGCCCGGTGTCCCGATCGTCTGCGACCGCTGCCGCGAGTATACCCACGCCGGATGATGGCTCGATGCGCATCGCGATGTGGCCGGGATGTGCTTGAACGTGGCGAGCTCCCTTCTCAGGGCCTCTGTGCCTGAATTACCGGGCTATTACCTCGGAAAACAGCTTCATCACGGAGAACACGAAATCTCTGATGAGTCTTTGTGCTCTTCATGTCCTGGCATGTTGAATTTCGAAGAATTCACCGCGGAGTCGCTGAGGGAAGTGTTCATTCTTCCCTTTTCATCTAGCTTCTTTCTCTGCGCCTCGGCGGAAAAACGGTCTTTGTATCTCGGTGGTGCGTTGGCTTACACGTCGGAGCGGTGGTGGTTTTGGCGTTCCAGACGCTGGGCGAGGAGGCGGGAGAGAACGAGGGCATACTGCGGTTTTTCCCGGATCGCCTCGACGAACTCCCGGCGCGAGATGCAGAGCAGGCTGCCGGCCGTTTCTGACTGGACGGTGGCCGTCCGGCGGCGATTCAGCAGGAAGGACATCTCCCCGACGAACAGATCCGCGGGACCGAGTGTCGCGACGATCTTTCCATTAACGTGAACCGAAAAACGGCCTTTCATTATGTAGTATAAACTATCTGATGGTTCCCCCTCGCGAAAGACGGTTTCCCCAGGGGTGAACACGACCGGACATCGGTTCCTAAACAGGCCGGGAGCCATGTTCGCAATGGCGATCTGATGGGGCACCTTGAAGCTGACTTCGTTCCCGCGTTCGTTGAACTCGAGGTCCCGCACGAGCTGTTTCACCATCTGAAGCCCGCGCCCGTGAAGCTGCAGGCCGGCGTCGCCGGCCGAACCTTCGAGGCAGCTCTTCCAGTCGAAGCCGTCGCCTTCATCGGAGATCTGAAAGGTAGTGAACTGGTCGGTGACCTCGTATTCGAAGCACACGCGACGGGAGGCGATCGCCGGGTCTTCGCACCGCCGGTCGATCAGTTCCTGGATGTCGCCGCCGTTCTCGAGCCAGGCGGACTTTTCCGTGTAGCTGATGCCGCAGTTTCCGTGCTCGATCGCATTCTGCATCAGCTCCGTGAAGACCAGAGTCAGCTCGAGCTTCGTTTTATCCGAGATCCGGTGCAGGTTATACAGATAATTTACGATCATATTGGCGTGGCACATGGCCACCAGCGGCTCGTTCTCGATGCTGAACTGGTCGACGAGCGTCGCGGCGAGGTCGAGGGCCACGAAACGCTGGACCAGCATGCCGGCGTTCTGATGCAGAATGCGAAGGATGCGCGGAGCCAGATCGGCGAGGCGTCCCTGCGGAAGCCCGACCAGAAAGTTGGCGGCCTGGAGCTGCGGCAACTCCGTCACGAGATTCGCGCGCTGCTGGACGGTCAGGATCCCGCAGGACAGCATCCAGGGATCACTTCGGAGATGCGTCAGAATATCCATGCCGCCTGCGCTCATGTCCCGAAAGTCGATTACGACCAGTTCGGGAAACTCGAGGTTGAGAAACTCGTTCGCCCGGGCTGGGGTGTCAAAATGTACTAGGTCGAAATACTCGTTCAGATCAGCCGGGATGAGCGTCGCGAATTCCCGGAACAGCTCCGGGTCAGGGGAAAAGAAGGGGATCGTTCCCATGGTCGGCCTCCTCTCGTGAGGGCGCCTGCCTCGTCAGGAAGTCTGGATGTCTCTGCAGGCGGCGATGATCTCTCTATAAATAGATATCAATATATTATCTGGAAAGGGGCCTCGTCGGGTGCCTCTGACCCGGTCGAGCACCTCGGCCTCGCGTGCCTCGTCGAGAGGGGAGGGGATGCCGGCTTCCTTCTTGAAGGCGCCGATCTGAAGTGCCGTTTCGGCGCGGCGGTCGAGCAGGGCGACGATCTGCGCGTCGATCAGATCGATCTCGCGCCGGAGTTCCCCGATATACTCAGGCGGGGTCTTTGAATTCACCGCAGCGGGCTTTCAGATAGCGCTCGACGAGCTTGTAGTTGGGGCAGGTCTGATCGTTCTCGCGGCAGTAGGGGCGTTCCCTGTCGTGGCAGGGCGAGCC
>JAKJFL010000350.1:0-4299 GCA_022704935.1 Candidatus Rifleibacteriota bacterium | reverse complement strand
GCGTCGGAGACGGTTGCCGCCGCCGATTCTTCCGCGTGCAATCAGCGGTATACCATCCAGGACGGCGATACGCTCGCGATCATCGCGAAGCGGTTCTACGGCAAAGCATCGAAGGCCGGACTGATCATCAAGGCCAACCCCGGCCTGAATCCCAAGAACCTCAAGATCGGAACCGAAGTGGTCATTCCCGCTGAGAAGGGAGACAAGGCATGATGTCGAACTCGATGACCGTGAAACGGGGTGGCGGGATGAAATCGCCGCTCGTTCAGATCAACAGCGTCGGCCAGGCCGGAGTCGCTTTCCAGGTCAAGGGAAAGGCGTTCCAGGAAGGGTATCTGTTTCTCACCCCCGAGATGCTGCGCCTGTTCCCGTTCAAGGAAGAACTCAGCTCGATCCAGTTTGTCGACGATGCCGAGGTGGTATATTCTGCGATATATCATAAGGCGCGCGGCTACATGGTCTGTCTGACCTTCGGAGAATGGTGGGAAAAACACCAGATGCGCGATGGCGACCAGATCGGCATCGAGCTGATCAGTCTGGCGGAGCGCCGGTACCGGTTGTACCGCGTCGTTCTGGATGCGGAAAAGCTCGCCGCCAAATCCGATGAGATCAAGATGACGATGCGCTCCGGAGGCGACCTGCCGATTCAATACACCTCGGGCAATCTCGAGGTGCTTCGCAAACTGATCTCCGGTGACTTCTCCCCCTATGCCGAAACCGGTCTGATCCTCCAGGGCGAAGAAATGAACGCCCGCGGCGACGACCAGGAGTTGATGGCTCTCACGACGTGCTTCGGCGTTTCGGCCTATCAGCATCAGTTGAACACGGCTCTCAGCGTCATCGGCCGGTACAACGGCCGCGCCCTGCTCGCGGACGAGGTCGGTTTGGGCAAAACGATAGAAGCCGGCCTGATTCTCAAGGAATACCTGCTTCGCGGCATGGTGCGCAAAGTCCTGATCCTTACTCCGGCTTCGCTGATCACGCAGTGGCAGCAGGAACTCAAGACCAAGTTCGATCTCAGCTTCAAGAACCACAACGAAATCACCGACTGGGAGCAGTCTGACCTGGTCATCGCCTCGCTCGACACCGCGAAAAGCCAGAAGAACCAGAAGTCGGTCCAGAAGGTCAACTATGACCTGCTGATCATCGACGAAGCGCACAAGCTGAAGAACAAAAAGACCCAGAACTGGAAGTTCGTGAACTCGATCAAGACGAAGTATCTGCTGATGCTCACCGCGACGCCGATCCAGAACGATCTGATCGAGCTGTTCAACCTGATCACGATTCTCAAGCCGGGCCACCTGTCGACCCTGCAGAAGTTCAAGAGCGACTTTCTGGCCGAGCGCGACAAGCGCATTCCGAAAAATTCGCTGAAACTACGGGCCATGCTGTCGGAGATCATGATCCGGCACCGCCGCAGCGACACGATGATCAAGTTCCCCCAGCGGTTCGTCCACACCCAGGCGATCACCCTCAAACCCGACGAGGCGCGCCTGTACAGCGAATTGACCGACTTCATTCGCCGCCGCTACTTCACCCTGCCGACCCACAACAATCCGCGCGGCATCAACCGGCTCACTCTCATCCTTCTGCAGAAACTGATGGGAAGTTCGACGCAGGCGCTCAAACGGGCGCTCACGAAGATGATCTCCAGCAACTTCTACAAAGACGATTTCGACGAATCGCTCAAGCGGCTTCTCGATCTCGCCAACAACGTCGGCATGTCCAGAAAAACCGAGGTTCTGCTGGAACTGCTCGGCAACCTCAACGAGAAGCTGATCATCTTCACGCAGTTCCGCGGCACCCAGGATTATCTCGCCGACCTGCTTCGCGAGAGGGGATACTCGGTCTCGATCTTCAACGGTCAGCTGTCGCAAACCGAGAAGGAGGCATGCATCGAATCCTTCCGGAATAAGAACCAGATCCTGATCTCGACCGAGTCCGGCGGCGAAGGCCGCAACCTGCAGTTCTGCAAGGTGCTCGTCAACTACGATCTGCCCTGGAACCCGATGCGCATCGAGCAGAGAATCGGTCGTATCCACCGCCTCGGCCAGACCGACGACGTCCACATCATCAACCTCAGCGCGAGCGATACGATCGAGTCCTACGTACTCGAGCTGCTCGACAAGAAGATCAACATGTTCCGGCTGATCATCGGCGAGCTGGAAATGATACTTGGCAATATGCATTCGAAGAAGACGCTCGAGCAGATCATCATCGATATCGTGACGATGTCGCCGAACCAGGAAGCGATGAAGCGCAAGTTCCAGACGCTCGGCAACAAGCTCGAAAAGGCTCTCAAGGTTCATCAGGACATAACCCGCGCCCAGGAGGACATCTTCAATGGAAACGACTAAAATCCAGACTCTCGTCTTCTCGTTCATGGACAGGGTCGGCATTTCCAGGTGGGAGACCTCGGAAGGCGTCTGGTGCGCCGAGATTCCCGAGTCGGAACGGGCGTTTTTCAACGGTTTCGAGCACCTGCACTTCACCTTCGACCGCGGGATCGCGGAACGGCGGCGTGAGCTGGAACTGATCTGCTCGGGCTCGTTCATGCTTCGCAAGATCGTCGACAGGCTCGTGGAGATTCCCAAGGTCAGTCGGCTGTTCAGCTCCGCGGCTCCCGAGCTTCCGTCGTCGACCGGCCAGCCTGGCGAACTCCGCGTGATCAGCGGCTGCAAGGCGCATTACCGGCAGCAGGTGCTGTTCCATTTCCGGGTCAGTGTTTCGGCGGAACAGCGTCGGGAGCTTCTTTTCTCGGCACTTGCGGACCCCGCGAAGCGCGAAATATCATTGAAGGAGGGGTTGAGCGGCATCGATCTGAACGAGTTCAGCGAAATGCCCGACCCGGCCCTCCCGATCCAGGAATCCGGCGAAGATCTCGTTCGTTTGTATCTCCAGGCGTGCAGAACGCTCGAATCCTCCCTCGAGGAGCATATCCGTGAGCTGCAGGCCGAGTCCGAGGAGTCCTACCAGCAGGAGCTCGCCAAGGTCCAGGAGTATCTCGAAGACCAGAAGCGGGAACTCCAGAAAAAACGTGAAAATGTCTGCTTCCACCTGTATTTCTTCCAGAAGGAAGAGGAGATCGACAGGATGATGCGAGAACTCGAGACGGAGCAGGCACGGAAAATCGAGGAACTGAAGGAAAAGCATGCGTTGAAGATTCAGGTGAGCCTCATCAATGCCGTCGTCCTGTGCATTCCGACCCTGGGAATGCCCACCGGCCAGACGGCCCGGCGGACGCGGGATGCAAAAATCATTCCGATGCCCCTTCCGACGGGATCGGACCGCTGCGAGGTGCGCCCGGCAGTCTGAGGCATGGAGGCGGAATCAGATCGGCACGGAGGTTGAGCGATGTTTTTCAGGCATATTTTCGTCTTTCTCGTCATCCTGGGAATCCTGGGCTACATCTATGGCGACAGGGTGTTCTATTTCCAGGCGAATCTGATGATCGGCTGGCAGTATGACTTTCCTGCCTATGAGGCATTCGAGCGGATTGTCCGGTATTACCCGAACAGCAAGCACAGGCAGGAGGCCTACAAAATGATGGACATCCTCGTCAAGCGGAACGGGGACCTGCGCACCTATCTGAACAAGCGCGACGATGAGATCCGCAAGCTCGAGAAGAAACGGGCTGTCCAGGAGTCATACAGGTGAGCGCAGCTTCCGCGACATTCGAAGCCTTCGCCGGGCTGATGTCGGAACGGCGCAGCGTGCGGCAGTTCCGCCCGGATCCCGTCGCCCCGGAGATCATCGAACGCGTCATCGAAGCCGTCCGGTATTCGCCCGCGCCGACGAACCGGCAGTGTTTCCGGTTCATCGCCGTTTCTGACCGGCTTCTGCTCCAGTCCATGAGCCAGGATGTCTCTCGCCGGATCGATGAGATCGCAGGCAGGCTCGAGGAGACTTCTGCTGCGGCGTTTCGCGACTACTCGAAATGGTTCACCTTTTTCGACCGTGCGCCCGTCGTCCTGTTCGGGGCGTATCGGAGTTTCGCGTCCCGCCTGCCGAGCGGCGAGAGCGACCGGACGCTCGAAGGTCTCGCCGAGATCCAGGCGTTCGGAGGAGCGGTGCATGCCCTGCTTCTCGGCCTGCACGCCGTCGGCCTGGGAAGCTGCTGGATGAGCGGGCCGCTTGTGGCGGAAAACCCGCTCGAGCGGCTCCTGTGCATCGAAAAGCCCTGGCGGCTGGGAGCCGTGATCCCCGTCGGGTGGCCCGCGATGAAACCGGAATGCCCGAAAAAACCTGCTGTCCGGGATATCCTGAGTTGCTATCCTGCCCAGAACGGCGGTTCGTGAA